>CAMLDG010000099.1 GCA_946478655.1 uncultured Nitrosotalea sp. | reverse complement strand
TCATTACAAGATTGGAAGACCAGTGACAATCATGAGAGAGAGTCCATCACTGAATACTGTATACTATACAATTTATGAAAACATGGTAAAGGGAAGTCATAGTTTACTCATACTAGAATTTGATAATAGTTCCAACTTCTTTTTAGATCCAAAAGATGCTCTAGTCAGTTTGCTTGAAACCGAAAAGGGCCAGAAACGAAATGTGATTGATCAATCCACATTTGCAATAGTGGCATCAAGAATTGGCGTCAAAAACCAAAAAATAATCTCAGGAAAGATATCCACTCTTATCAAAACAGATTTTGGCAAGCCACCACATACCATCATCATTCCAGGAAGATTGCATTTTACTGAGCATGATGCAATCAAAATATTTTCTCAATGTCTTGATGAGCCATTTGACAACTCATCAAAGATTCAAAAAATATCAGATCAGATGCTTTCAAAATATATTCCAAAAGCAAGAAAGGCATTAGAGGAAGTTGTAAAGATGTTCAAAGATGATCCTAGCTTAAATTCTGTAATAGAAAATGCCCAATTGTACATAGATGACGCTGAAAAGTTCCAAAAGGATGGACAGGAAGAACTAGCAGTACTTAGTATCGGATACGCAGAGGGTCTAATGGATGCATTACGCCTATCAAAAGGAGTCGATCCTTGGGCACAGAGTTTATAGATAAATCAAATTGTAATAGTTTCGCTCTAGTGATAATATTTGGATGCGTTTGATAAAGAGATAATCACGGCCTTTTTTGTGGCAACACTTTCGGGGGATACCGCAATTGACATCATCCGAAAAAAACTTGCCCTGAGCCCAGAATATGTACAAGAAAGAGTAGAAGATCTTGTAAAAAATGGATTTATTGAAAGTAACAAAAAAACCCTCACCGACCTTGGAAGAAATTCTATACGAGTTGTACTTGCAGGAGGAGTTTTTGACATAATCCACCCAGGACATATTCATACACTCAGAGCAGCAAAGGCTCTTGGCAATGTTCTAGTCGTAGTGATTGCAACAGACAAGACTGCACAGAAGATGAAGAATCGAATTCCACTTCACAACATGGAGCTTCGCAAAGACTTGGTTAGATCGCTTTCAATGGTAGACTATGCTGTAGTCGGGTACGAGGGGGATATATTCAAGTCAGTTGAACTCATCAAGCCAAATATCATTGCATTAGGATATGATCAGGTTCATCAAGAGAAGTTCATAATAGATGGATGCAAAAAAATTGGAATTGACGTATCAATTGCAAGACTTCAGTCCCCAATACCAGACATCAAGAGCTCAAAAATAGAAAATGATTACGGCAAGTCAATTTATGGGATCTAGTCCCGCACAGGTTTTACGCTTATTGGGACTCGTATTGTAACTTTTGAGCCAGTTGAAAGTTTTGTTGCCTTTTTAATGTTCTCTTCTGAGATCAGCTCAATTATAGAATCATCATGATGAGTTCGCTCAAGTAGTATAAGTGCAGCATTTATGCCATTTATTTTTGCAGGATAACACTTTACCCAACCATATGTTCTCTTACCATCAGAGAAACCATCAACCAATATTGTGGTATATGCATCAAGGGAACGTTTAGCCTCAATTGATTCCTTGTCTTTTAGTTTTACATTAAGTGTTCCAGGAAATGGGACATAGCCAAGTTTTGTCTTGAATTGTTTTGTGTATCCCTTCATTGACATGTAATATGCGCCTTCACCCATACCAGAGATTATTGTTCCACGAAATTCCAAATGAGCAGGGACTGATTCAAGACTGGATTTTAATACAGAAGATATCTTGATCATTTCAGAGTGGCCTTTTGTGGTTATTCTTACAGAGACCTTTTGTCCGCTTCGTAGTCTTTCCACATATCCATTTGCCTCAAGTTCCATCAGATGCTTTGATGCAGCCTGCTGGGACTTGTTGATGCTTTTTCCAAGAGATGACGTAGTTATTGGGACAAAGTTATAGCGTGCGCCTTTTGTAAAAAGTTCTGCAAGTGTGAGAATATGTTGAATCTTTAATTCTGACATTAATTTTATGCTACACCAAGCTCTGTAAATGTTTTGAGTGTCAATCCATCAGTGGATTTTAGATTAGCCATTCTGTGACCAATCAGATACCCAATTCCAGCTTGTTTTGCAGAGTCAACTAGTCGTTGTGTTATAATTCCATCTAGTATTAGATATCGTATTCCAGATCCTGGAGCAAGCTTACCTACAACCTCGCTTACTGGCACCTTGAAGAGTTGATTGGTACCATCATCAAGAGCTATTGCTTCCAATGACTCGTTTAGTTGTGGGTAAACCTTCTTTACAACATTAGCAATTGGCTCATCCTTTACATCTTTGAGCATTGGTTTTGCAGTCTCCTTTTTCATGTCTTCTGCAGTATCTTTTAGAATGTCGGCAATCTGTATAGGAGTAAGTTCTTCAACCTCTACACCTTCTGGTGCTCGATGTACCACATCTACGTTAACAAGTGATTTTAGTTCTTTTAGTATGAATCCACCTGCTCTGTCTCCATCAAGGAATGCAACTACTTTGGCTTTAGAATCACAAAGTGACTTGATTGATTCATCAATTCTTGCACCTTCAATTGCAAGTGCATTATCAAAACCGGCTCGTAATAGATTTATCACATCTGCTCTTCCCTCTACAAGAATTATCCAAGGTGAATCAAACACTCCAGAACCGCATGCAAGTTTTTCTTTTCCAAATGCTGCAAGTTTACCGGCAGAACCAACATCAGATACATCCTTGAGCATCTCTTCGCCTTCACTGATTGTTTTTGTAGACCACTTTTGCACAATATCCTTTGCTCTATCTACAATCTCTTTTTTCTTGGCAGTGCGCACATCATCAATTGCATCTAATTTGAATGCTGCCTGGAAAGGACCTACCTTGTCAATGCTTTCTATAGCTGCTGCAATTAATGCAGCAGTGTTGATATCAGTACTCATAGGAATTAGCGCATCACCCTTTGTTTGAGTAGACGAGGCCGTGGTATTGACTTCTATTCGTCCTACCTTCGACACCTTCTGGAGTTCATTCAGGTTCATTTCTGGGCCAAGCAGACCTTCTGTCTGGCCAAAAATTGCGCCTATGATATCGGCTTTTTCAACGAGTCCATCGACGTCGAAGCTGAGCTTAACGTGATACTTGACAATTCCCTTATACGACAAATCATTATCCTCTTAATTTTTGATCAATTATTTTTCATAACAGTTCGATATAAGTGCTTATTCCTAGTTTCCTTACGTTAACCCTCAAATGCATACGCAGACAGATCTTCTACGTTTTTTATCTTGCCTTTTGTGATAATTGTGAGTTGTTTTCTATATGACAGGTCCACAGTCATCCTATGCTGCAGCTGATAGATGATCCTCTTTGTAAGATATCGTCCTTTCCTATCAGAATCCAGTAAGAGTATGAGATTTTTGTGTCTAGGCATACTATCAGCAAATTTTATGAGACCTTTGAAGCTGTGAAATTGACATATCTTTCCAGTAAAGCCCAATTCTTTGAGAGATTCTTCATCA
>CAMLDG010000098.1 GCA_946478655.1 uncultured Nitrosotalea sp. | reverse complement strand
TCAAGATAAGACGTCTCTTGCTGGAAAAATATTGAGACTAAATGATGATGGCTCTATTCCAAGTGACAATCCCAATCCAAATTCACCAGTCTATTCAATTGGTCACAGAAATCCGCAGGGTCTAGCATGGGATTATCAAGGAAATCTCTATGAGACTGAGGAAGGACCAACAAAGAATGATGAGATAAACATAATCAAGAAAGACAACAACTATGGATGGCCAAACCAAGAGTGTTCTGGCTCAACAGAGTATCAATCTGCTCTTAACTGCTATAATATCAGTATAGAACCTGCAGGGATTGCCTATTATGGTTCATCCGGAAAGCTTGATTTCAAAAATAGTCTAATACTTGCTACTCTCCGTGGAAACATCTTGTATCAGATTCCTATTGCTAATGGCAATGTGACATCACAAAAGATCATATTGGATGGCTTGGGAAGAATTCGCGAGGTTGGCGTGGGGCCTGATGATTACCTGTACATACTTACAGGAAACACAGATGGGCAAGGATTTCCAGACAAAACAGACGACAAGTTATTGAGAGTGATCAAATAAATTGTCTGATTCATCAATTCCAAAATTTCATGAAAAGACAAGGGATGAAAAACTAAAAGCGTTAGAATCATTCTCAAATCTTTCAAAAGAAGATATTCAAATTCTAAAGAATGATGGAGGCATAAATTTTGATCAAGCCAACAACATGGTTGAAAATGCCATTGGAATCGTATCATATCCACTTGGCATAGCTACAAATTTCAAAATAAATGGGAAGGACTATCTCATTCCAATGGTAATTGAGGAACCATCCGTTATTGCAGCTGCATCAAAGGCAGCCAAGATTGCAAGAAAACATGGAGGTTTCACAATGGAAGCTGATGATTCATACAGTATTGGTCAAGTCCAAGTTGTCGATGTTGATGTAAAATCTGTCATCTCCAAAATCATGGAAAAATCTGAGGAGATCCTTGTTCTTGCAAACTCGAAAAGCAAAACTCTCTTAACAATGGGAAAGGGTGCAAAAAAAGTTTCATGTAAAGAGGTCATGACAGAGTCAGGCTCTATGCTTGTTGTTGAGATCCTAATCGATGTAGGCGATGCAATGGGAGCTAATGTAACTAACACCATGTGTGAAGCAATTGCGCCACTGATTGAAAAAATCACTGGAGGGAGAGTGATTCTAAAAATATTGTCTAATTATTCAACAAAAAGACTGGTAAAGGGTACAGCTATTTTTGACAAAGAAGATTTAGGAGGAGAAGGTATTGTTGATAACATAATCTGGGCTTATGAGTTTGCTGCAAATGATCCGTACAGAGCTGTCACTCACAATAAAGGAATAATGAATGGAATAATTGCAGTTGCAAATTCTACTGGGCAGGATACAAGAGCAATAGAAGCAGCAGCACATGCATATGCATCAAGGCATGGCAAGTATTCATCACTTACCAAATGGAAAAAGAATCAAGATGGAAATTTAGTTGGAGAGATCGAAATACCAATGTCAGTGGGAATAGTCGGCGGAATCATAAACATTCACCCAATGATAAAGACATGTGTAAAAATTCTAGGCGTAAAATCTGCCCGTGAGCTGTCTTGTATAATAGGGGCTGCAGGACTTGCACAAAATCTTAGTGCCATAAGAGCACTGGCCTCAGAAGGAATACAAAAAGGACACATGAAACTACATGCACAAAACATAGCAGCAAGTGCTGGAGTTCCACAAGAAAAGATGGCTAGTGTAATAGCCCAAATGACTAGGGAAGGAAACATCTCAGTAACCCGGGCAAAGGAAATTCTAGAGAATCTCTAGGCGACTAAATATATATCCAAAGAAGTTTGTTAGGACTACGTTGGTAAAATTTGCTGTTCCAAAAGGTAGCATAGAAGAAGCTACTTTTAAGATACTTGAAAGATCATGGACACGAGTAGTTAGAAGAGACAGAACCTATCGCGTGATACTAGACGATCCAAAAATTTCAGTTAAGATGCTACGTCCTCAAGAAATTCCAAATTTAGTGTTTGCAGGTCTATATGACGTAGGTATAACGGGAAGAGATTGGGTCAAAGAGACAAACTCTGATGTGGAAATACTTCTTGATTTAGAATATGGAAAAATAAAACTTGTAATTGCAATCCCTGATTCTTATAATTTCAAATCATTAGATGACATGATTGTATCTTATGCAAAGAAGAAAAAAATACTGCGAATTTCTTCAGAGTATCTGAATACAACAGCCAAGTTTATCATGCAATGTAAAAGCTACAAGAAACTTTATGGTTCAAAACAACCAATCATTGTAACGCCATGGTTAAGTCAAGGTACTAATAAGAACATCCAGATCTTCCTCTCTTTTGGAGCCACAGAAGCAAAACCTCCGGAGGATGTTGATGCAATAATCGATGTAACAGAGACTGGTACTACTCTGACACAAAATCAATTGAAAATAATAGAAACTGTGATGGAGTCATCTGCAGTATTAATTGCAAATAAGACATCGCTCAAAGACAAATCCAAACGAGAAAAAATCTATGACATAGTAACTATGTTGAGAGGTGCAGTAGAAGGAAAAAAACATCTACATCTATTTCTGAATGTAAAAGAAGAACACCTTGACAGGTTATTACGTGAACTACCTTCTCTTAAGCGCCCTACAATAAGCCCTCTAAGTGAAAAAGGATGGTATGGCATAAACACAGTAATTCCAAAGTCTGAATTTCACAAAATGATTCCGAAATTACGAAAATTCGCTCAAGGTATAGTAGTACATGAACCTAAACAGATACTGGCACTTGAGGAGATAAAACGTGATGAAGAAAGTTGATGCGAATCATCGATATCAAAGACATGGATTCTATTATGGAATCTGTGAGACCAAAAACGAATAATGCAGTAAGACAAAAAGTACTATCAATAATATCTGATATACAAAAACGAAAAGACAAGGCTCTCAAGGAGTATGAAACAAAGTTTAGCGGAACACAAATTCGTTCATTACAGATTACACCACAAGAGATCAAGTCCGCATACTCTAAGGTCAAAAAAGAACAGATTGCTGGAATCAAACTTGCAAAAATAAGACTGGAAAAATCTGAGAATGCTATGCGAAAAAATCTACGCGATGTATCTGTAACAACTGACGGGGTTGTAATAAAAAAAACATTCTCACCAATTGATATTGTAGGATGTTACATTCCTGGTGGAAAAGCAAGATATCCTAGTACTATAGTCATGTCAGTTGTTCCAGCAAAAGTTGCAGGTGTCAAGAAAATAATAGCAGTGTCTCCTTCTAATGAAAAAGGGCAGATAGATCCATTAACACTAGTCGCTGGAGACATTTGCGGTGTAGACCAGTTCTATAGAATAGGTGGAGCACAAGCCATTGCAGCATTAGCGTATGGCACTGAGACGATACCTCAGGTAGACAAGATAGTGGGCCCAGGTGGTGCATTTGTTACACTTGCAAAATCACTGCTCAGTGAGGTGGTCTCAATTGATATGACCGCAGGACCTACAGAGCTTGGTATAATTGCAGATGTT
>CAMLDG010000097.1 GCA_946478655.1 uncultured Nitrosotalea sp. | reverse complement strand
CAACAATGATGTATGATACCTGGAATGAAAACTAATGCCAGTCTACTATTGTCTTGACTGTAAAAAAGTCATATTCAGCAAGGGCAGAGATTACGGGCCATTCTGTCCTGCGTGCAAACAAAAAAGAAAAGAATCTAAATGATGTTTGCCTACTGTTTGTTTTCTACCACTAGCAATGTGTTCTGGTCCTTCCATGTTATATTGTCCAGATCATCGTAATGGTTCAGTATGTTTTGTACAAACTTGTGCAATGCTTCTCTGAATTCTTGCTTTTTGTAAAACTTGAAAGTTGAATAGTGGTGATTTTTTACCTGTTCTACTAGTTTCTCTAATGGATACACTCTGTGATGCTCAAAGAACTTGACAGAGTTAATGTTCAAGTTTGGGTCCTTTTCAAATGCTGATTTTAGCTCATCTAGTTCGTACAGTCTATCTTCTTTTTTATTAAATGACGGAAAATGCATTCCCCAGATGGTCTTGGCATTTTGTTCTCGTAATCTGGTATATACAAAGAGTCTGCCGTTGTTTTTGAGCACTCGTGAAGACTCTCTCAAAAAGTCTGGCAGTGAAAAGTGGTGTATTGCGTTAAACGACATGACGCAGTCAAGCGAGTCTGTCTGTAACGGTATCTTGTGCGAATCGCTTCGTATTGGGGTGAAATTTGTGATACTGTTTTTTACAAAATGCTCCCTTAGGTGTCTTAGCATCTCTCTGTTGTTGTCAAGACAGAAAAGATGGCATTTTTCCCCGAGATGCTGGACAAATTTGAGACTATATCTTCCTGCTCCACACCCAATGTCTGCAGCATGTACCTTTGGAAGGTCTTGCAGCTTGTTTGTGATAAACAATATGGGTCCAAGATCTGTTGTTCGTAACTGGCGATATTGTGGAGCAATGTGCAGAAAATGATCATGCATCTTGTTTAGAACTGAATTTTTCTTACTTGATTTTGTTACCATTAATTATTTGGGATTTTATAATTTTAAAGTGTTGCCCAAAAGAAATAAAAATCATGAAATTTTGAAAAATAAATTTTGAATATCTTTCAATAATTGTTATCTTATTATTGGAATGGGACAATATTGTTCCATGGAATGCCCAAAATGCGGCTCGCCAATGGATAAGGCCATTACAGAATCAAAGACTGTCTACACATGTTTTTGCTGTAATAATAAAATCACCGAGTAAAACCAGTTAAATCAAAGATTGTTCGATATCATACCATGAAGTTTGACGAGTTTTGGGCCATGATGGCACAAAACCTTGCCGAGCCAAAGCAGTTTGCAACCCAGACCAAGCCATTTTCTGCCAAGTATTCTGGGGGAAGGATATTGGTCACAACAAGCGATTCCATATGGCCCATTGAGAGGACTACGATGAGGCAGATATGGACAAAGGCGTTATCCATGCATGAAAAGATGAGATTTATTCATACAAATTACTCCCATGAGAACATCAGGACATCATCGTATATCATATCGTTAATGAAGCATTTTGTTTCAGACGAGTCCAAGATGGAATGATTTCTTGATAAATATAATAGAGAAAGGCTTTGGTGGTAATACCATGGAAGAAAAAAAGAAAATGAAGTCAAACACCGAAGATGAGTACAACAAGGCTTTGGCCTCTGAAGATCCTACAATAATCTCTGAAGAAGAAAAAGAGAGACTGACAAGAGAGGCAATCAAGAAATTCAAGTCACTATGAATCTAGAATGGATTGTTACAGGCATTGTCTTGTTTGGTGCCATGATTGCAGGTGGAATCAGTCTGTATATCAAAAGAAGAAAAGAGCAAAATCCATCCATTGATAACTCAGATGATCTTAGGATATAATTTTTCTATCTGAGTTCTTCTTTATTCTTGTAGGAGTTCATTTTGCTGTTGAATACCTTGATGTTGTCATAGATTCCAAAAGCGAAAAATATGTACGACCACAAAAATAGAATGTCAACCGGATGTCCTGTATACATGGAATCATCAAGTGAGAAATATTGGAAACCTGTATCAGCTAATACTTCTACCAGTATGCCAACAAGCATGAGTGCCCAAAGAAAGTTTACTTGTCCTCCAAAAAATAACCTCATTCCAATGTCTGCCGGTATCAGAACTATTGAATCACATACTGGATAAACAGCTCCCAGGATGATTGAAAACTGGTCTTCGTCAGTACTGCTCTCAAGTGTCCAATACATGCTAGGTATGAGTACTGCAACAGCAACAAGGGATGCAAATACTATCAGTTTTTTTGTTATCATATTTTTGAAAGGTTTCAGGTATAGCATTGCAAAGATAAAGTAAGCTGGATAACCTATAATGTAGAAAAAGTCTGCCCCTGATGGAAATGGTTTTTCGTGATAGAACAGTTCCTCAACAAGCCATACCTGTTCTGCAATAAACCATACTGCTGCAAATACTGCAAATGCAATCCATGCCTTGCCATGGTCTCCAGTTCTGCCGTGTTTTTTTGCCGATATTATTGCTAAAACCAGCATTACACCTGGTATTGGCACAAAGATCCAGTTTGTAAAAACAATTGCAGTCTCCTTTCCGATATATTCTGCAGTAATGATTGCAAGTCCTGTTGATACTAGTGAAACTAGTAAAAATCTCTGTGATAGTATCTTCTCAAGTCTTGTCTGCATGTTTTACTCACTTATTTTAATGATAAAATTTGCAATATCTTCTTGCGCGCTCAACTCATCCAAGTATTTCTTGATGGATGCAATTATTGCAATACGGCTTTCTCCGTACAGTTCTTTTAATACGTTTGACAAGTATTCTGGGTTTTCATAACAATCAGACAGGTAGCAATTGTAATCTTCTTTGAGCTTTGCCAGTACCTCGTGGTATGTTGGCCTGCCAACCTCAAGCAGTGTCTTTTCTATTGCCATGACCACTAGCGCCTTTCTTGCCTCTATCATGAGTATTTCCTATAGACACGTAATTTGGAGCTATTTGATAAACCATATCTTCGTGATATATTCTATAATTCGTATTATCTAATTTTGATTTATAATACCAGGGGTGGGTTTGGTCAAATTTGTTCAATACCGTCTCATTTTGTCTAAACTTGTCTTCCTATGTTATCTAATTGATATGGTATAGATCATAAATTATTAACAAGCATATGATGTATGATTTTTCTCTCGTTGTCTACTGTGTTATAGTGTCATACATGCGAACGTCTTAAATAAAAGATGTACCGTACACTATCACGGGACTATCGACTAGAAGTGTGATACATAGGAATGTTTCAGATCTACAGTATACATATACTATTAATCTCAAATTAGTAAAAAAAATTCTTGATGTACTGATGGAACATGGTAGAGTAAAGAGAACACAGCTTTCTGCAAAGACCGGAATGAACTATGAGAGGTGTATGAAGTATGTCAATACACTCAAAATGATAAAACTAGTAGAAATTGTTTCAAATAATGACTATGGTTATGTAGTCATAACTCAAGCAGGAAAAGAGATCACTAACTTGCTAGACATAATCTCGATGTAATTTCTATTTTGAATGTTCACTGATAATTGT
>CAMLDG010000096.1 GCA_946478655.1 uncultured Nitrosotalea sp. | reverse complement strand
CTGATACCTTCATCAGAGTCTAACGTCCTTAAAAATTTCTCAAGGTTTTCTCTTGGAATGGATTTTTCTTGAAATGTCATCCGTAAATTGCATCTCTGAGTGGACCTGCATCCTGCTCTGTCTGTTTGAGGTTTTGCTCTATGCCTTCTGCTTCATTAAGTAATTGTTTGAGATCACATGCTGCCCCTGGAACAAGTTTTGTCATTGCCATACAAATCTCGGCACCTGCCTTAAAGTCAGGTCCTGAATCTCTTGCTTTGCATAATAATACAATAACATTGATGTTCGCTATCATGCCTTCATTTAATAAAATTCCTGGAATGCCTGGGACTGTTCCATTTTTTAACACTGGCACATTTGCATCTTGTAGTTTCTTCTTTGCCGCTGCAGTACTTCCTACCCCTATAACAAAGGGAGACTCGTCATCACTCTTGATTGCAGAACTGCTTATGATAAAAGAGCACTTGTGGTCGCTTGCCCATTTTAGCATGACTCGCGCAACATCGCGGTGAATTGACTCATGTGGGGTGAGAAATGATGAAAAGACTGCAACTTTGAGGTCCTTGTTGACCAAAATCCGTGCTGGAAAGCTTGGTACCTCGTCTCTTACAATGCTGATTGGAGGGAAAAGTTCAGAATCTAAAACGCCTGCCAATTCAAACTGTGATGTGGTGTTGACAAGTGATTCTGTTGCAATGGCATTTGCTAGTCCAGTATATGGAAAGCCGTCTATGAGATAACCATCCTTTACATCGATTGGAATAATTTCTCTGACAAATACTTCGTTTCCCATGATGTGAATATTGAATACGGCTTTTTAAATATGGATATCGTTTTATGTGGCTAGATCTGTATTTTACTTATGGAAACACTCTACATACTTGTTAACTGTGATCTAGGTTCAGAAGTAGAGATAATCAACGAACTTGCAAAAATTTCTGAAGTAAAAGAAGTACGAGGTACATATGGCATCTATGATATCTTTGTAAAACTGCAAGCTGATTCAGGTCATGCACTAGAATCTGTAATCACACAGAAGATAAGACGACTTCCAAAAGTTCGTTCAACTGTGACATTAACTCCAATCCTTTCACAAGGTGGGCGTTAAGTCAAAAAAATGCTTAAACTTTTTAATTCTTTTTCTTCATCTAAACAAGACTTTGTTCCATTTGATGAACATCTTGTAAAAATATTCATCTGTGGTCCTACTGTATACGATTATACTCATTTAGGACACGCAAGAATATTTTTGACATATGATCTTCTTTCAAGATATCTAAATGATAAAGGATTACAAACTGATGTTCTTGTGAATCTTACTGATATCAACCAGAATGTGTTTAACAAGGCAAAAGAAAATTTGACAACTTACAAAGATGTGGCAAAATTCTATACGTCTGCATTTGTAGTTGATTTACAATCACTTGGAATAGAGAGCATCACCAGACTTGCATATGTGTCAGACTATGTCTCAAGCATTGAAAAACAAGTACAAAAATTGATAAAAAATAAAGTCGCTTATACCGCACATGGAAATGTCTACCTTGATGTATCCAAAGTTCAAAACTATGGACAAATTTCAAAACAGACTAGAACCCAGCTAAATATGCATAGATTAGACATTGGACCTGGCAAGAAAAACCAGGAAGACATTATGCTCTGGAACTGTACTGATGACTTTGA
The DNA here is from genome assembly GCA_946478655.1 of uncultured Nitrosotalea sp. Next base: position 1,863 of record CAMLDG010000096.1, on the reverse strand, counting down.
TTTTTCATGGGAAAGTGATCTTGGAAAGGGAATTCCGTGGTGGCACATGCAAGATACTGCAGTTGCGGTAGAAAATTTTGGCAACAACTATGACATTCATGGTGGTGCACGAGAACTTCTATATCCTCATCATGAAGCCCATCTTGCGCAGTATGAACTCTTGACTGACTCCAAAGAACCAGTCCGGGCATGGGTCCATGTGGGACTTGTTTTGTCTGATGGAGAAAAGATGTCAAAATCTTTGGGAAACGTTGTCTGGGTAAAGGATCTGATAAAAAAATACAGTTCTGATTTGATTAGGCTGTATATCTTTTCAAAGCATTACCGTGATGACATGGATTTTTCTGAAAAAGATCTTTTGTCACAAAAGCCACTGCTTGATTTGATTCGTCTGACTGGATCCCGTGTCTCTGATACTACACATGAGGATGTTTCTATTCTTGTTCATGGTTTCATGGAATCACTAGATGACGATCTTGACTCTCCTGCAGCTCTTGCAAACCTGGAAAAAATATGTACTGAGGTAAAAAATGGAAAGAGTTTGAGCAGGATTGATTTTAATCGTCTGTGCAAAATACTTGGAATTCATACATGATATCAAAAATTGAATCAAATGACATGGGCTTTACTGGAATGTGGAGCAGTGAAATAAAATTTAACTGTGGTAAACTATATTCAAATCCAAAGTTTTCAGATGATGTTTTTTTCAATAAGCTAACAGGTGTTACATGTGTGAGTGAAGATATGGTTGACAAGGTAATAGAACATTTTAGAAAAAATAACTTGGTGCCGTATGTCTATTCTATGAATTATCCTGAATTTGATAATCTGCTTGAAAAAAAGGGATTCTCTCATTATGATATACAGCATGTTCTAAAAAGAAGAATTACCCATACCAAAGAAACCGGCGCTGTTAAAATCACACATGATTCTATTGATGTATGGACGCAAATTTTCTGTAAGGCATATGACTGTCCAACCTGGTCTGAATCAGTGACTTCTATTTTGGAGAAATCCCTACAATCTGTAGGCTATTTTGTGGATGAATCAGGCAGCTCTTGCATGGCTTTGTATGAAAAAGACTCTGTTTTAGGACTGTACTGTCTTGGCACTGTGCCAAATAAACGAAATCGTGGAACTGCTACATCACTGATTGATTTTGCATCAAGTGAAGTTCATTCTAAAAACTTGGAATTTTTAATGCTGGAAACATATGGTAAAGATAATCTCTTGGAATTTTATTCAAAGTTAGGGTTTGAGCAAGTCTATTCAAAAACAGTCTTTACTATTTGAGCTTGGCAAGTAAGGCGGAGTAGATAAACGGCAGAATTGTTGTTGCTTCTGCATGAATTGTTGTCTGTTTTGCATTCTTTGTGACTTTTCCCCATGATATTGCCTCTCTGACAAGTGCACCACTTAGACTACCGTCAAATTCTTGTGCAGTTGTGATGTATACTGCATAGTCTAGACCATCTCTGTATTGGTTCCACCACAATGTGTGGTGTTTTGATATTCCTCCGCCTATCATTAGAGCTCCTGATTTTTTTGCCTTAAAAATTAATCCTGATAATAAATCTCCGTCTGACGCAACATTTAATCTAAAATCATTGTGACTTTGAGAAAACATCCAGATTTGACTTCCTACTGCACCATCCATTATTCCTGGAACGATTACTGGTATCTTGTTCTTGCTTGCCCAGTAGAGAAACGAGTCTTCGCCCAAGTTTTCTCCAATCATTTTTGTGACATCATGAGTTGACATTTCTTTTTTTCCGTCCTTGTATGCTTTCTGAAGAAAAGCCTGCATTTTTTCTTCAATCAATGGGCCGTAGCTCTTCATTGGAACTAGCACATTTCCTAATC
>CAMLDG010000095.1 GCA_946478655.1 uncultured Nitrosotalea sp. | reverse complement strand
ATATCCATTTCCCCAGATCTTGCAGCAAACATTTCTAGTTATCCTGCAAACATATTCTCCGGAGTGATTGCACAAAACACAAACCAGAGCATGCTCAATGAAAAAATACTATCAAGCATCAAGGACACCATGCATGCAAGTGGCTATGCCATAGTCACACTCAACTTCCAATATTATGCCCAGGACAATGGAACAGTCAAGACAAACGTACCAGACATGCAAAAGATACAAGACCTACAATCATTAATCGATAGCATAAGAAGCAATGGATATCACATAACCACAATCAGTGAACTGCCAAACTCATTCAAATCTCAGGCTCAATGGGCAACAAGTGTCTACCAGTGGTCTCAAGATAAAATATCAAGTACAGATCTTCTCAAGTCATTGGTACAACATGGTACCATACAGGATACAGGTTCTAACCTTACAACAATCCCAAGTTGGGTAAAGCACAATGCCAAATTACATACAGAAGGGCAAATCTCAGATGACGAGTTTCTAAATGCAATACAATATCTTGTCAAGATACATGCAATAAAATAAGATCAGGGATTTTTTGGACCAACCATTTCATTGTCTTTTACGTCGTGATCCCATTTTCCGCGTATTCCCTTGTACATCACAAATCCTCCTGCACCTAGCAAGCCAAATGACAACACAAGATACATCATGTAATCATAACTCTTCTCAGAGCACTTGACATGCACTTCAACTCCCGTAGAATAATCAAAACAGTCATCAAAGTTTTGTGTTTGTACGACATACTGCGAATAGCCAGAGTTTGCAATCCCTCCAACCACAAAGCCTGCAAATATTATGACTGCGCCTATCATGACAAGCCGTATGTCACTCATGGTACCATGATGTGCTTTTGCATAATATTTAATGTTGTTACAATATCATAACAAGTGATCAAGGAAAATGGTTTTTGGCTTTGGCAAGAAAAAAACACAGGAACAGCCCACTGTACCAGTCCAGAGTGAAAAAACAATATCACTTGAAGATATACCCGGCATGCTTCATGACATAGAGACTCCACAAATTTCAGAGACAATAAACATTGCAAAAACAACAAAAGATGAGGTAGAAGCATACAGAAAAAAGATACGTGACCTTATTTTGCATCTTGAATCAGACGACCTAAAGCTAGACGATGTTGATAGGAATCTAGGAGTCATAGTAAAGCGAGGCAAGGATGCAATAGTATCAACCATCAAAAAAGAGACTTTGACCAATCTGACAAGTGCTACCAAGTATGACCAAGCAGTTGCGCTAACTCTGGAGGTAAGCCAGATGTTAAAAAAAATAGGAGACGTGTTAGGATTGAATTCAAGAATAATCCACATCTTTGCAAAAAAATATGCAGACAGTCTCAAAGACGAGATTGCCAAGGTAGCAAAGAGTCGAAACCAATTACAATCATCAATTAATATCGTAGAAAATTTGCGTGCAAGCAGCAAAAACATTATGGAACTAGGTCAAGAGATTTCAGAGTACAGAAATACAATAGCACAAAAAAATGAAAGAATATCACAGATAGAGTCAGAGATTCAGACTCTGAAAGAGACCATCACATCACTTGAGAGACAGATTCATGATCTAAAATCAAGCAGTGAGCATGCCAAGTTTTTGGAAATAAAACACAGAGTAGATTCCATGTCATCTGAAAAGTCAGAGGTAAAGCATATCATAGACTTGCAGTTCTCAAAGATCTCAAGACCACTTGGAAGGTATAGCTACATCTCATCGTTTGAAAAGCCAGTAAGAAAGATGATGGATGATCTTGTTGCAAATCCATATGACGTCATATCAGCACAAAACAAGACAGGAATAATACAGATACTTGAAGCCGTGGAAAAGTCAGTAGTCTCAGGTTCCATATCAGTCAAAGATACTGACAAGTCACTGGAACAGATCCAAGAGACAATATCACGGCTTGATGAGTTCATTTCACTCAAGGAGACATATTCTAGCAAAGTAGCAACACTTGAAAAAGACCTGGAAGTTTTTGACATAAAGTCACTTGAATCAAAAGAGCATGAACTTGAAAAAACAAGGTCAGACATTGCAAATATCGAGTCTACCAAAAAGAAACTAGAAGCGGATGTAAAAGACAGCAATCATTCCCTTTCAAAAAGCATATCAAGTCTAGAGTCAGGCCTTGCAAGACTTGCAAATACAAAAATCCTGCTCAAGTAATACCATCACATCTTAATTAGTGACTAGAGGAAAATAATCCTAGTTTGATCTTTTCAAAAAAAGAGAAACAAAAAAGGACTGTAACCATAAAAAAAGATGTCAGAGATGGAATCTTGTCATATTGTAAGATGAACCATCCAAATGAATGCATATTGATACTCAGGGGAAAATCAAGAAAGGGTAACGTGTTTGTTGAAGGTTTGGTAATCCCACCATTTTTCCACACAGGCCCCACATTTGCAGGATTTCCACACTCTTTTCTGCCACTTGATACAAGCTATGTAGGAACAGTCCATTCCCACCCAACAGGTCTTGCCAAACCATCAGTCACCGATTTACACAATTTCTTTGGATTTGTATCAATAATCATACAATCACCGTATGAGGACGGTGACATTTTTGCCTATGACCGTGACGGCAACCTACTTGAGACTACAATAAGTCCTGAGCAATCCTGACAAAAATTTATAAGCTTTTTGATGTAACCATTAGCGTTGATAAATTACAAAACTTATCTCATATTCCTTTTTGGCTCTTTGGCGTTTAGTATAGGTATTCAGTTACTTGCATCATATCTTAACTGGCCACCATTTTCAGGAGTAGCAATTGCGCTTGCAGTGTTTATCATCTTCCCACTAGTTCTAAGAAACAGATCACTCAAGCGCATGGGAGGAATGGGATCTGATTCAGGAGTTGGCGGTGGCGGAGGATTCTTTGGACAGAACCAGGGCGTCAAGTACATCTGTCTTGCATGCAACAACAGATACAAGGGCGGAATGTGTCCAAGATGCGGCTCCAAGATGAAGCGAGCAGACTTTTAGACAATACCAAGATGACCCTTGAAGAACTCAGAAATAAAGCGTTATTCCAGAATACGATAGACACTTGGATAATGTTGTGCGAAGAAAAAAAAGCAGACTGGTACTTGCCTGAAGATTATAAAAAATTCATTTCTCACTTGTTCCAGAGCGGGTTGAAACTGCAAAAGTTTCCATTGTGCATAAAAGAATCCGGTGGAATGTACCAAAGGGGGAGAGACAAGACCCAGTTTGCAGAGACACTTGCCCAGTCAACTGATCCAAATGCGGCAGCATATACAATCAAGCTTTCAGACGGTACAATAAACATAATTCGCCAGTTCAACACAGTAACAATCACATAAAAAAAATCAAATTCTAAAACAAGTCACATGTTAGCTGTGTGAATTCATTGCTAGAGAAAATATGAGAACTACTAGTTTTTGCGTTTCTTGAGAAACTGTGCAATTGCAACTACAGGAATTTCATTTGACTGGTCTATTATCGAGATCTCTTGGTTGTATTGTGTTTTGATTGTAGACTTGTATTCTGGCATTTCGCAATAGTATACGGATGCCACATGTGTGGTACCATTGAGGATCTCTTTTGTGATATCATCAGATTCTGGA
>CAMLDG010000094.1 GCA_946478655.1 uncultured Nitrosotalea sp. | reverse complement strand
AACATTTGTGTCTGTTATAGGATACCAGTCTTTCTATGGTGCTCACAATCATGAACTTTATTCCAGTGAGAATATAGCACCTGCTAGCCTTTCTGATTCTAACTTTCAAGGACAGACGCGTATTTACTATATTGCAACAGATGAGGTGCAGTGGGACTTTGCTCCAACTGGAATGAACCAAATAACAGGCAAACCCTTTGATGATACCGCTAATGTTTACATGGAAAGTGGTAAAGATAGAATAGGAAAAATTTCACTAAAGGCAGTTTATCATGAATACACTGATAATACATTTACTACTCTAAAACCAATCTCAGACAAGTGGCAGCATCTTGGGATCCTAGGACCTGTGATACACGCAGAAGTTGGAGATACTATAAAAGTTGTCTTCAAAAATAATGCTCGATTTCCATTTAGTATTCACGCACATGGTGTTTTTTATCAAAAAGAATCTGAGGGTGCACCATACAACGATGGTGTACCGGAATCTGAGAAAAAAGGTGATGCAGTACCACCTGGAGGGAATTATACTTATGTCTGGCAAGTTCCAGAACGTGCAGGTCCTGGACCGCACGATCCTAGTTCTATAGTATGGATGTATCATTCACACGTTGATGAGGTAAGTGACACCTATGCAGGACTTGCAGGACCCATAATTATAACCCGACATGGAGAGGCAAATCCTGATGGTACTCCAAAAGGTGTAGACAGAGAATTTGTTACAATGTTTTCAATATTTAATGAAAACCAGAGCCCGTATCTTGATTATAATATCAAGACGTTTACACAGAATTCGTCTAGTGTAAATGTTGATGATGCTGATTTTCAAGAAAGCAACATGAGGCATGCCATAAATGGATACATGTATGGTAACCTTCCTGGGCTTACAATGAAAGCAAATACTCACGTCAGGTGGTATGTGGTGGGATTGGGTACTGAGACTGATCTACATACTCCACATTGGCATGGACAGACTCTTCTTATGGATGGGATGCGCACTGACATGGTTGAGCTTCTTCCAATGAGCATGAAAGTGCTTGACATGTATCCTGATAACGTGGGTACATGGTTATACCATTGCCACGTAAATGATCATATCTCAGCTGGTATGTTGTCTTTATTTACTGTACAATCTTGACATAATTTTTAATATCTTATTCTTATCGCCTGTACAGTCTCTGTGAATCTCTGGAGTTCTTCGAAAAAACGTATTCCCTTTTCTGTGATGGTGAAAAAAGTACTTCTCTTGTCAGCCTTTGACTCCATTAATCCAAAATCTATGAGTTTCTGACACTTGTCAGTTGCTGTATAGTGTGACAAGTTTGCCCTTCTTGCTATGGTTGTAATTATTGTTCCCTGTCTACCATAATCCATTGCAACCTGTAATACGTCAGAAATCATTCCAAGTTCTGATCGGTATGGTTGTTTTGACATACACTCAAGTAAAAATCAAGTTAATAAAAAATTGCGACACTTTGTTCATTAACATTGTTAACTCATCATACAAATTGATGCGTGATTTGTACCAAATCTAAAATACTAGACTACACTTATGACATTTAATGATTGATCTCATGTCAATACTAAATCATGTCATTGTATTTTGTACTGGAATTCTACATCCATAGGTTTTTCTTGATGATAATGTAACGATCTACTAGAAGTTTTTTATAAATTTCTAATTAAATTATGGAGCAGTATAGTTTGCAAATGTGCCTGCAACAAATGTCTTTAATGTATCATTGTCCATGTTGAATGCTCTAGTGTATACATTTTCTGGGAATAGTCTATACGTGTCATTATTTTGAATGACCGACACCATGGGTATTACTTGTTGGTCTGTCTTGAAGTCCTCTGGTGCAATGTTGTACAAGTCACATGTCTTCAAGAATCTCATATACTTGTTACCAAAGTCTACAAAACAGGTTGTCTCTAGATTCCATTGTGCTACTTTTCCAAGAAATACTGTATAGTTTCCTGTCTGTATTGGCAATCCTGTTATGGTTTTTGTTACTGTGGATATTACTTGTCTTGGGCTAACCGTGAATGTCGAACTTGTATCACTCTTTGCATAACCATCTTTTGTTGCGGTTACATCAATTTCGTATATTCCATGCGTTGAAGGCGTGGCAGATTGGTATCTAAAATCGCCCTTATCGTCAGTGGTAGTGGTGACTATGATAGTCCCGTATCTTATGAGCACATTTGCATTTGAAATTGGCTTGTAGGCCTGATCCTTTACAGTACCTATTATTGTTGGAAATCCGCCTTCTGTAATTGGATCCTTTTCTGCCTTGACTGAGATTAACATTTTACTTGATAGTATAGATTCAGAGACTTGAACATTTGACAATATCATTGTAAGACCTATGAATAATGCACAAACTGTGAAAATGATGTACTTGTTCAACTTTTGGTATTTTATTTTTTAATTGTTATTTACTAAAACCTAATTTTTTTCTCTAACAGCTCAAGAAATTGTCAAGCAGAATTTTTTTGAATATTTTTGTAAATTTTTCAAAGATTTGTTTTTTTACTGGATTTTTTTCTACGTATGCCATATACTGCTATGATAGCTACAATAATTGCAGCCAGTATTATGTATGTTACAGATGGGTCACTGATGCTTGTTCCGATGCTTACTGGATTATCCTGTGGAACTATTCTATAGATTGTTCCATCTGATAATGATGTTACATACAACATTCCATCAGGCCCTGTTACTACATCACTGATGCAGCCAAATCCTGTCGCAAATACTATCTCACTCATCGAGTCTCCAATGTTTACTTCCTTGTCTGCTAGCTGTGGGCTGTTAAATACAAAACCGTCTCTATTTTGATTTAATTGAAATCGATAGACATTACCGTTGTTACAGTCGCCTACAAAGACACTGTCTTTGTATTTTCCAAATCCTTGTGAGGGCGAAAAAGCAATTCCAGTTGGTGCAACAGTTGCTTGCCATGTAAACTGGGGATCATGATACGTATATCCTGGATAACCTGGAAGTTGTGCCAACTGGGTTTTATTTGCAGGACCCATTATCAAATCCCATCCGCTGTTAAAGCCTGGTGGAACAATGTTTACCTCATCTCCAAAGTCTGGACCATTTTCGGTATCCCATAGTTTTCCTGTGACAGGATCAATTGTCAACCCGAAACTGTTTCTTATTCCAATTGCATAGTATGGACCTGGTGGTACGAGCCTGAAAATAACTGATGTATCATCAGGTTCTCCAGTAGGTTTGTTTTGTAATTTCCCAAAACTTCCTGCGTCGCCTACTGCTAAATATACTGAACCATTCTTGTCTGTGACCATGGCACCCCCATTGTGGTATGTCTGGGTCTTTGATAGATCTTTTACCAAGGTCTTGTGGATTAGGTGTTCTCCATCCCAATCATAACTGTAAACACGTTTCCCAAGTGGATGTCCTCCCATCTTTGATGACTCTGTAAAGTAGAGATAGACCTTGGTCCCAACTGTAGTAATTCCAAGCATTCCTTGTTCTCCAATGCTTGTAACATTTTCTTGCAATACTGGAGTTTGTTGCAAAACACCGTTTCTAAACAAGTGTACCTCACCAGAAGTTTTTGATAAAATGAGAATATCGTTTCCCTCAAAGGCCATTGTAGTTGGACTACAA
>CAMLDG010000093.1 GCA_946478655.1 uncultured Nitrosotalea sp. | reverse complement strand
ACAATAGATCTTGACGATAGGCGCTCATTTGATACAGCAGTTGATAAGATTGATTTTGTGATAGAATTGTTGCCGTATCATTTAGATCCAAAAAAAATGCCAAGAAACACCACACTGGTCTCATACCAATTCGATGATGTCATCGCAAAGTGGAACATCAATGCAGATGCAGAAGACCATACATACCACTTTGTAGAAAACGAATGGAAGATTACTTGATCTCTTTTTCTAGGGGTTCAAGCATGGATTGTAATTCACGATATTTTTTCTCAATAAAATCTAGAGATTCTTCCAATTTCTTTGATTTTCCATACTTGTATCTGATAAGTTCTCTATGTCTCCAAAAGTTTTTTCCCTCCCCAACAGATAACGTGCTAAAGTAATCAGGGCCCTTTAGGCTATCAGGGAGTTTTATGTTGAACGGAAAAAGAAATTCTGCCATAAACCATTCATCACCATCGGGATAGTCAGAGCCAGTATCGATGTCAAAAAACAGATGCAACAGATTTGTTTGCATCAGTCCATCATCTCTTATTGTGGGATGTTTTACATTTGATTTTTTAAAATCTAGTTTTACAAGGTTTGGCTCGAAATATCCATCGATGATAGATTTTCGAAATATCTTGTTTACTTCTTCCAGATTCAAACTAGAACTACTCTTTTTTAGAACATGCTAATAACTTATATCATTATTGGAAACGAGAAATCCAACAGGTTAGGGGTTGCATGCCTAACTAGATTAGATTTCTAGAGCATCTAGCATTTTTGATATGTTAGTTATTGACTTGCCTGCAGACGAGATTTCTTGGTATGCAGGAGGGTTTTCAAGATAGTTAGGAATCCTCTCTGCCATTCGCTCGTCATAGGGTGCGATTATTTCATTTTTGTAGAATATTCCAGTTGGAATCTTTGAATCCCACTCGTTTGATTTTATCAAGGCTTGGGTAAGTTTCTCATTTTCTTCGTCAGGTGAGTCAATGTGAACAAGTGGATCATAGCCAGTATCTTCAAGCTTGTAGATTCGTGGCATGGGCTTGTTTGTCATCTCATCAATGTTATCCATCCCTGAAAACCAATCCCTGGTATTGATATCATTGTAAGTTGGACATGGTTGTAATACATCAAGAAATGATAGACCACGATGTTTTACTGCTGCAATTATCAGATCCTTTAATTGTCTCACATCGTATGCATATCCCCTTGCAACAAATGTATACCCACTTGCAATTGCAAGCGCGATTGGATTTACAGACTGGTTTACATTTGGTTCTGGAAGAGACTTGGTCTTCAGTCCAAGTTTTAGTGTAGGAGATGCTTGTCCTTTAGTCAGGCCATAAACTCCATTGTTGAATATGATGTATGTCATGTCCACATTTCTTCTGCCGGCTGCAACAAAATGTCCTGCACCAATTCCCAGTCCATCACCGTCTCCACCAGCTGCAATTATTGTCATCTCAGGATTTGCAAGTTTTGCACCCTGTGCAAATGTGAGTACCCTACCGTGCAATGTATGAACACCATAAGTATTGATGAAATGCGAGGTCTTGCCAGAACATCCAACACCAGAAAATATTGCAGCCTTGTGTCTTGGGACTTCCATTTCTGCAAGAGCCATCTGAATTGCGCTCACTATACCAAAATCTCCACAGCCCGGACACCAGTCGTTGTGGACTTCGGTTTTGTAATCTGCTACATTAGACACCATATTTTAGCACCTGCTTTTTCTCTGCCTTGTTGTCGATAATCTTTTTAACAGAATCAAAAACCTCATTACAAGTCATTGGTCTTCCAGTGTATTTTAATATGTAATAGTCAACCTTTCTGTCCAGGTGTTCATTAAGCAACGAACCCATCTGTCCAGCTTGGTTTGCTTCAATATCGATTATCGTCTTGACCCCCGAAAGTAGTGATTGTACGTATTTGGTAGGAAACGGATGTAACATTTTGATTTGAATGAATCCAACCTTGTATCCCGCTTTTTTTAGCATATCAATTGCATCTAAGATTGGACCCTTGGCAGACCCCCAGCTGAGAATGCAAAAATCCGATACCCCATAGTTAATGGCCTGGTCTTCTTTTGGTATTTGTTCTGGGCACGTTTGTCCATCTTGTATATACGGTTCTCAGGATCTTCAGATATGTGTCCCTCTTGATCACTTTCATCACCAGTATTCCAGAATATTCCATTTTCAAGTCCTAGTCTTGATCTTGGAGAGATTCCATCTGGAGATGGTGTAAATCGTTTGTATCCTGCATCTTGAATTTTTTCCAACAGCTTACCGCGCTCTATTGTTATTTTGTTTGAATCAAATCTTGGTACCGTTGATACTGTACTTGCAATGAATTTGTCCATCATGTGTATAACAGGAATTTGGTAGACATCAGCAAAATTGAAACATTTTGCAGTATCATAAAATCCCTCTTCAGTATCCCCTGATGCATACACAATTCTTGGAAAATCTCCGTGTCCTGCATGTATTGCAAACAGTAAATCATCTTGGCCATGTCTTGTAGGAAGACCAGTGGAAGGGCCACTTCGCTGATACAAAGTTACAACAATCGGCACTTCATTTATCCCAGCCCAACCAAGAGCTTCTGCCATAAGAGAAAAACCAGGGCCAGATGTACTTGTAGCAGATCTTGCTCCCGTCAAGGATGCGCCAATAATCATTCCAATTGCAGATATCTCATCTTCTGTCTGCACAACTAATGTAGATCCCGGTCTGTTGTTTTCCACCTCAAAGATTTCATTTGATTCCAAAAACACACTTTCATCGGATGCAGGAGTAATTGGATAGTATGACTGGAACCTACAACCACATGCTATTTTCCCAAGACTTGTAGATTGAAATCCTTGTACCAACATGGTATGTTCTTCTTTTGGAATTTGTGGTAACTGGTACTTGAATTTCGAATATTTTACAGTGGCAAGGTTGTAAGCATAGTTTGCCGCAACTTTGTTCATCTCTGCAATCTCTGCTTTTCTTGAAAAGATACTTCCCACAGATTTGAGTAGTGTATCAGGAGGCAGTCCCAACAAGCCAAGAGATACCGAGACAGCAAGAACGTTTTGCATACGAAACATGCCTCGTAACTTTGGATTTTTGGTCTCATCAGCTAAATTAGCCAGAATCTCTCTGAAAGATACAGGATATAGTGTGACTCCCCGTTCTTTTGCCTCATCAAGTAGACCCTGAATTGTGAATGGTTTGTTTTTTGATACAAGATATTTTTGGAGACGTTCCTTGAATTGTGCATCAAGTGTATGAACCTCATCTATTTTCATTGCAGTCAACTCAGATTCATATACAATTGCGCCATCATTGAAGACATCTTCTGCATGTCGAAATATTGTTTCGGCATCAAACCCTACAAGCATTGTAATTCCACTTACATTTGATCGAATTGTCTTGTCAGAGACTCGGACTCCAAAATAGCTGTGCTCACCTTTGATGTTAGAATAATACTCTCTTTTTCCAAATATTTTCAGTCCACAACCAGCACATGCTCCAGCAAAAATATTTGCAGCAGTTTCAACACCGCCACCTTGAGGACCACCAATAACCCAAGTTAAATCAATAGAAGACATGTTAAACCTAGACGCTCATCAAATATTAATAATGCTATAAATGCCAAATGAAAAGTTATCCGCCAGTAGCTGCATCAAACAATGCACATTCACATTTATCAC
>CAMLDG010000092.1 GCA_946478655.1 uncultured Nitrosotalea sp. | reverse complement strand
ACACGAGTTTTTACACTATCTGGAATTGATTAGGAAGATATCAAAGATGGATATGGTATCAGATGAAATTAGCAGCAATATTTTTGAGAGTAATTATTCCGATTCTACCAGGCTCTCTGAACCACGAGCCGTATTTGATGACAAGACTTTGCTGTTACACATAACCAAAAAATTTCCAGAGGGATTCCGAGACTATAAGCTAGAAGACAAGGTAATGAAATTCTGGATAGGAAAGAATCTTCCTGTCATAAACATAACAATGGATACCAACATAGCCAAGATTCCTGCAACCGCAATAGCAAATACTGCAATTGATCCAACTCTTTTACAAAAACTAGATCAAATAGAACAAAAAGCCATTCGACTCAGAAAGAAGAAACTATACTAGTTATTGATTAAATTCTGTAAAACCACACTTGCCACAACTTCGTCTATTTTTGTGGTTGGACATGAATACACCCTTGCCGCATCTTGAGCATTCTTTTTTTACTCTCTCTACTTTTTCTCCAGAAACTTTGTAATACTTGTATACTGCTGGGCTTGAGCCTTTCTTTCCTGCCATTACTTGCTCTCTTCCTTTGGTGCCTCTGCTTGTTCTGCTGGTGCTTCACCTTCTGGTTTTGCAGCTGCACCTTTTGCCTTTTCAATTCTTGCAAAGACTGCTGCCTTTAGATGTTCTTTGGCAAGTTTTTCATCTTCATATACGTAGAAACTTCCTGATACTACTGGTCTTCCAGTTTCATTCTTCAACAATATTGGTATCACAATTTTTCCTTCTAGATTGAATTTCTTTGAGACCATGTCTACTGCCTCTAGTTTCTTTAATCTACCAGAAAGGCCTTTGAAATTACATGTAATTTCCCTTCTTGACAGTAAGGGGTTCTTTACATCGCGTGTAACTTCAATCATCGACATGTAATCCAAGTCCTTTTAATAGTTCATATAAATCTTAACTGCTTCCAGATAACAATTTAAGAAATCAACATGTCAAAAATTCGTGGACAGATTTATGCTTCACCTGAAAAACTCGGGTTATCTTCCAATTGATGCTAAAACACTACTTGCAAAAGCTGACAATATAACTTCAGAAATGGATGTCATTGTACGAGATATGAGAGTATCAACCAAATATCTAGAGTTTGATGTATCTGTAAAAAAAGAAGAACTGGATGTGATTGTAAAAAAATTTGATACCATTGGTTCGCTCTATGATGCAAGACCTGTTGTGGAAGAAAAAATTGAAAAAGAGGATGCCATTAAAAGAGCAAAACAATACTTTAACGATGAACGATACTGGGAATGTCACGAAGTCCTTGAGGGTGTATGGAAAAACACACATGAAGGAGAAAAAGATCTTGTCCAAGGAATAATCCTTGTTGCAGCAGCATTAGTTCATTATCAAAAATATGAAAATGACATATGTATTTCAATTTTGAATAGGGCTATGGATAAATTTGTCAATACATCTGGAATGTATTATGGAATTGATATAGACAAGTTCCAGCAAGTCGTTGGAATGATGATATCTTCCAAGTCTATAGCGCCATTTATGATTTGATCATCTTTACTGCTGTTTTGATGACATCAGCTCCCATGAGAAGCCCAATCTTGCCTTTCTTTGCCTGCTCTTCTGTAAATCTTGTAGTTCCATCCTTTTTGATAGAATCGCCTGAAACCAAAACTGGGACAGGATCATCACTATGGCTCTTGTTTATGCATGGTGTGGAATGATCTCCTGATATGACTACAACAACTTTTGACGTGTCAATGTTATCAAGCAGTGTACCAAAGAATCGCTGATCTATTTCTTCTATGTTTTGCATCTTGCCTATTGCATCTCCATCATGGCCAAATTCATCTGGTCCTTTGATGTGAACATAAATTGCATTCTGTGTTTGCATTGCTTTGGCTGCAACCCTTGCTTTTTCCTCATAGTCTGTAAGACCGCCTGCGCTAAATGATTTCATCTTCAAGACATTTGCAATTCCTATTTCTACTGGCATGTCAACTATGCATGAAAACTGCATTTGGTGTAGATTGTTTATTGGTACAACGTCTGGGAATTTGTTTCCAGCATCACGTAATAGGATGGAATTGAGCATCTTTTTTCCTTGATCTTTTCTATTCTTATTTACCTGACTGTCTTTCATGATCTGAAGAGACTTGTCTGTAAATTCATTTACAAATGCTGCAGAAAGTTTTGCGCCATCAGACTCGTTTAATGGCAGTGACTTTTCAACCTCCATGTAATCACCTACTGCTTTTGCAACCCCCATGCCGTCTATTCTTGCATATGCTGGATCTGTATTGCTGATGTCTGGTGTTAGAAACGTGCCATCGCATCTTATTCTTACAATCACTCTGTGTCCAATTGTTGGTGCCACTACTACTGATGCCTTTGGATCTGAAAACTTGAGTTTTTCTTCTATCTCACGAGCAATTGCAAGAGCATCTTCCTTCTCAATTTTTCTTCCTGCTCTTCGGTCTGTGATTATTCTCTCGTCATTTACAGTAGCAAAATTTCCTCGAAGTGCAAGGTCGCCACTCTTAAAATCTACTCCTACCCCAATTGCTTCAATTACTCCCCTTCCTACATATTGTGCATTTTCAAATCTATATCCCAACATGTTGAAAACAGCAATGTCTGATTGAGGAGCTATACCTTTGCCTACTGAAATTACTTCTCCAATGGAGCCATTTCTTGCAAGTCTGTCAAGATTAGGAGTCTTTGCATAACTTAATGGTGTCAAACCCTTCAGATCTGGATGGGGTAAATCCCCTATGCCATCAAGAAGAACATATACAATGTGAATGTCTGAATTATCCATTTTTATCCTACAGACCTCAGTTTTTCAATATCACACATAAACCTTGATTTTTTGAGCGATCTAAATTTTGAAATAAATCACAATGATGAAAACACTTGATTTTCTAAACTGATATTATTGTATAAAGTGATGAAATGAAAATTAAGAAGATGTTATTGTTGATACTTTTATCTTGAAATTCAATTTTTTTCCAGCAAGTGGATGATTCAAATCAACTGAAACAATTCCTCCTTGTACATCAGTTATTGTCGCTGGTACCTTTTCTCCAGTGGGAAGTCCAGCCTCAAACAATAGTCCGGGAACAAGTTCTGCATCTTGAGGAAATATTTCTCTTGGCACCTTTTGAACCAAAGTTGGATCATGTTCTCCATATGCATCAGCAGGTTCTATGCTAAACTGCTTCTCTTCACCCTCCTTCATTCCAAGTATTGCATCATCAAACCCCTTTATCACTTGGCCACTGCCGACCTCAAACTCTAAGGGATTTCCATGGTCTGCAGAACTGTCAAAGATTGTTCCATCCTCAAGAGTTCCAGTATACTCTATCTTGACCTTGTCACCATTCTTTGCTGTCAAAACTGGATACTCCTTTTTTGTATGTAAAAACCTGATATCTGATGTTTTGGATTCATATTTTTCTCATAAATGTGTACTAGAAAAGTCCTTTGGTAATTCTCTACTGAACTGCTAGTTATTCTTGGGGTGGGAATTGCTTTGTAAATTCTTCTGCAAAATTCTCGTAATCCTGTCTTGTCTTACCTATTTCTTTGAGTTTTGCATTCTCTACATCTTGAAGGCTCTTGTTGACTTGATCTACATCGTTTCTAAGTGCCATTTCTGCCATCTCAAACAATCTATTATTTTCCTTCCAAAGGTGTTGTACT
>CAMLDG010000091.1 GCA_946478655.1 uncultured Nitrosotalea sp. | reverse complement strand
ACTGGAAGACATTCAAGTTTTGTTTAGAGTTATCATCAAGCCTGTCAATTGGTATCGCAGAATAGTAAATGTCAAGATGACCATTTTTTACTTCTTCTACGGCAGTGTTATCATCAGAGTATTGAAGAAATTGTACTTGATCAAAGTTTGTCCCCTTTACTCCAAATGCAATTGTAGGTCCCAAAATAAAAAGTGCTAGCAGTAAGACTAGCATGAATTTCATGATATGTTTTTCAATGAACTGTATTTAACCATGGTCCAATGATACCGCAATTAAAATTTAAGATTGATTTATCGCATAGTATTTTATAAAAGAAATTTTATGTACTCATGGTGAACCTTACAACTCTTGTAAAAGGAATACCAGGAATAATTCCAGGTGGAATGTCTGTCAAGGATTTTAGCATGGCCACCCAAACAAGTGAAGACATGTCAAGGCAAATACTTGATAACCTTATGCAAAATGGAGTTGGAAGATTTGAGGACGGCCAAGTCCAGTTTGAAGATTCTGACAAGCTAAAGACAAGCATTCTTGCAATAAGCATGGGCGCACCAATTGACGAGATATCCCGAATGTTAGAGTGGCAGGACTTTGAGTCACTTGCAGCAGAGATCCTTGAAAAGCGGGATTTTGATACAACAAAAAATGTCATCATGAAGAGCCCAAGGATTCAGATAGACGTAGTAGGCATAAAGTCAGATATTGCAATACTGATTGACTGTAAGCACTGGAGCAACATGAACCAGTCCGCACTTCAAGAAGCAGTCAAAAAACAAGTGATTCGAACCAAGCAGTTTGTCTCAAAGCACAAAGTCAAGGGCGCAATTCCTGCAATTGTCACACTATACCAACACAGTGTCCAGTTTATCGACAAAGTACCAATAATTCCAATCCACCAGCTGGATTCATTCTGCGACGAGTTTTATGGAAACCTCGAAGAGATGCAGAGCTAGAGAAGTGTATAAATGAAAAATCCAGTTGTTATCAGTAAAAATGCCTGGGTTATTCTCATTGCATTATCAAGTGATTTTGAATAAAGTTCAAGCTGGTTTCCTCCCATTACTTTGACATTTGTCTCACTTTCCAAGAGTTCATACGATGTTGGTGATGCGGATTGCTCTGCCTTTTTGGCAAGATCTGAGAACCACGCTATCACATCAGGTGCCTTTGAGAGACTTCCAAACTCAAAATATCCATGCTTGTTTTTTGCTGTTCGTGCCTTGTAATGTGTGTCAGATGTACAAATTTCAAGAAAGTTAAATCCACTCTTTGAAAAGTGGTTTGCAATCTCTTCACGCAATCCATTTAGCATGTTATTTGCATCAGCCCATGCAAGAAAGAATTTCTCGTCACCAATCTTAAAACACATGATTGCAACTTTTCCAGGTCCCAGGTCATCTGCCTGGAAATTTAGATTCTCAGAGTTGGCATATCCAACTTCAAGTGGCAAAGTCTCTTTTGTTATCAAAGTATCAAGTGTGGACTTGGCAGCATTTAGAAGATCGTCTGCATCAAGTTTTTCAATCTCTTTTCCCATCGCATTGTGACTGTCAACAATTAGAACCCGCTCATATCCTCGGTTCTTTCCATACTGCTCTAGGTCTGATTTGATATAATATGGAATGTCCTCCATTCCATGTGGAGATAACGAGAGAATCAATACTGCAGTCTTGTCAAACAGCATGCCAGTTGTTCGCGCCTTGTTGACCTGGATTGTAACAGGCTTGGTACTAGTCGAACCTTGTTGCATCTTTTGGTTTTGTTTCAGACTGGTAATATACAAGTCAACTTGAGATTTAGATGGAAGGTTTAGTGAGTGGTCAGATATGCTGTGCATAACCATTGCAGATGAATCAAGATTTTTGTATATCAAATATGGAATGTTGCTTCCACCTATTGGATGAAACGGTCCAGGATGTAAATCAGGAATTACCAGTCTACAATTTTTGTTTGTTGTCTTGAATAAGATTTGAAATGTAGATACCTTTGAGGGTTCAGAACGTTTCTCCATCAGAGATTCCATTGGAACTGGGTCATCGTTTGTCCATGCTGCAAGATAGGCTTGCAAGAATGCATGAGTACTGGATAATTTTCCACTTCCTGCAATTCTATCACTTAACAGTGTCCAGATGCTTCCAAGAACACAAAACACTATACCATATTCAATTGCTCTTGGGTCAGACAGCATTGGAACCCACATACTTGTTGGTACAAATGCAAGAAACATTGCAAGAGGTTGCAGTAGACACACAATCCATGCAGTCTTTAGCTTGGCACCAAGTACTGATGTAAATATTGCAATACGAAAACTTGCAAACAAAAGCATTCCTTCTGTGATATAGACAGGCAACAGAGATGGTTTTGAAAACACATAAGCAGCGAGAATTCCACACAGAATTGTTACAAGCCACAAAAGATTTCCAAATGCAGACATGTGGATTGATTTTGAATAATCAGTCTTGAGAATTTTAGGATCCAAGAACTGTGTTACCACAAGTGCTGCAACTATCGATACAATTGCAAACGGTAGGTTTTCAGTTGATTTGAAATAATTAATGTACGATACTGCAACTATTACACATGCAACTGCAATGGATATTGCAAGTGAGACATAGTGTGATGTCGGAGTAAATGTTGTTAGTGTATACCTCTTGTGAATGCGAGATACGTCGTCTGAGCTTTCCGTCATGGCGAGAAGAAGAACTTTAGAATCCACGAAATTCCAATCAAAGACGCTGGTATTGCTACCACGACCTCTGGTTTTAACTTGTAACCCTTTGTTTCATCCTCGAAGAATCTTAGCAGTCCTGCGCTTGATGCTGGCAGTGGTGCAGATTTTTTGCTGCTCATAATGTTTCTGCTTCAAGGATCTTTAAATAAATACCTTTTTGTGCCTAGCGGGCCCCAAGTTTCTCTTTAATTGCAAGTATCTCATTCATAGTTTGCAAGATCTGTTTTTGTTTTGCAAAATCCTTCTCGTTTTGTAGATCCACTGTTAGATCCATCAATTTTTGATCCAAGTTATCAATAGCAGAGTTACCTGTCTTTTCAGTTTTTGTCAGTACAGATTCTACTCTTTCTTCTTTTGCTTCTTTTCCACAGCTGACACATAGTGCACTGCCATTTTTCATAACTCGCACACCCTTACAATACGGACAAGGATCACTGACAAGTGTGGCCCCACTTAGTAACATTTCAACTGCTTTTTTTGTCAGATCCTTTGACACAGAAATAATGTATGCAATCAAATAAAAAAACATAGAGGGATAAACAAGGCTTAATAGTAGGATCACGACCTTTTTATTTCGAATGGCGGTAATCTGCAACACTTGCGGACTTCCTAATGATTTATGCGCCTGTGGCGAACTTGAAAAAGATCAAACACAGATTGTTGTTAGAATTGAAGAAAGACGTTTCAAAAAGAAAGGAACAATGATTGAGGGAATAAATCCAAAGATGAATGATTTAGGAAAAGTTGTAAAAGAGCTCAAGGATCGATATGCTTGCGGTGGCACTGTAAAAGAGGGTTACATATTTCTCCAAGGTTATCATAGAGAAACAATAAAGACAACGCTTGTTAAGCTTGGATTTCCAGAAGCAAGTATCGAAGTTCATTGAAATCAAGTTTGGAAACATTAGATAAAATCATAAAAACTCTTTTCATACCATATTCCGGACTTTTATCAGTAATATTTGGAGTGATGATACTGTCATTTCCA
>CAMLDG010000090.1 GCA_946478655.1 uncultured Nitrosotalea sp. | reverse complement strand
GATCAAGGCGTCTGGAACAGAGTCTAGAACCAAGACTTTGGCCCTAATGACAAACCTAGTGAAAAAGACAAAGGCTGTCTTTAAGGCAATCGAGGTTGCCAGTTTACCAGACGGATCTTATGTATTTCAGCTAAAGCCAGAGTTTAACACAGTAATTAGAAAATATGCATCAAAACCACTTTTGCCTACGGCCACACTCAAGACATTATCATATATCGCATACATGCAGCCTGTTTCTTCAAAGAGACTGGTAGAGGTAAGAGGATCTGGAGTATACATGCATCTGAAACTATTGCACCAACTGGACTATATCGAACATCAAAACGTTGGGAGACTAAAGATTTACAATACTACTGAAAAATTCCAAAAATATTTTGGCATACAGGGAGACAAGGATCTTCTCAAACAGAAACTCTTTACAAAAGTAAGAATTCCAACCCAGGCCGTAATGCAACAGCCACAGATATCTGCTGAACCTTTGGCTCAACCAAGTCAATAATTGGTCTAGAAATAGTGGCTCTACCTGTAAATGGTATAAATTAGAGTTACTTTATCGAATCAACATGAAGAAATCTGTGGAAAATCTTGCAACAAGTAAGATTACTGGCGGTAGAAGATATCCACTACGATCCAGACGAAAATATGAAATCGATAGATATTCAGTAGAAGCAGTTCCAGGCGAACAAGTAACTGTAACACGTAAGACCAGAGGAGGAAATCAGAAGACTTCATTGAAGACAACAGATGTTGTCAACTTGACTGTTCCAGGTTCCAAAGTTAAGAAATTAAAAATTCTAAAGGTGTTAAAGAATCCATCAAACAAAGACTATGAAAGACGTGGAGTAATTTCCAAAGGTGCAATATTAGAAACAGAAGCAGGTCAATGTAAGGTAATTTCAAGACCTGGTCAAGACGGCGTAGTAAATGCAATCTTGATAAAGTGATAAGATGAAGGATTACGAACACGTCGTAATCTGGCTTGATTATTTCAACAAAACTATCTCAAAGAAAATGGGTAGAAGAGTATCTCGTGAAAAAAGCATCTTTGATCCATCTCTGAATGAATTAATTGCTGCATCAAAGGCTGCAGGATTAGAGCCCACAGAGACAAATGATCAAGTGAGATTTCCAAGAAGGCCATATGTAAGGTCTGGATACATCACACTTGCAAAAGCCCAGCCAAAATCTAAAATGATTTCTGCAATTTCTGAGAAACTAGTTTCAAAAAGAGCCAAACAGTCAAAGTAAATATCGTTTATAGCTTGCAGCTAAAGTAATTTTGACAGAACTCTATTGATACGAGTATTTGGTTGAGAATTCAATTGCAGGAGGTAGGCGAAGTATTACATCTAGCGAGTAGCGGTAGAGTCATCATTAGACTCACGAAGCATCTAAGAGACAACCAGATAGTAGTAGACAGTTCTGGAGTCAAAGTCGCCAAAGTATCAGAAATGATAGGTCCTGTTGATGCACCATATGCGTCGGCAGTTCCGCTTACCAACAATATCAAAAAACAAATCGGAAAGAAGGTTTTCATCGTCGAAGAAACTCCTGTGATGAGACCAAAAAGATTCAAAGGAAATAGAAGAAGATGACCACAATAACAGAATTACAAACAAATTGCCCGGAATGTCGTTCCAATCTAATTGACGACGTTCACAGTGGCGAGAAGATTTGTTCTGGCTGCGGATTGGTCGCAATGGAACAGATGCCAGATTATGGAACTGAATCAAGAGCAACAAATCCTGAAGAAAAAATGAAGTTGACACGAGCATCAGGACAGACAAGTTATGCACAACATGACTTGGGAATCAGGACAGAGATTGCAATGGGAACAAAAGACTTCAGTGGAAGAACAATATCAAGTTATGTTGCAAATCAGATGTACAACCTAAGAAAATGGCAGACTAGGATAAGTGTTGCAACTCCAGAAGAACGACGACTTGCAAACATTCTAGCAAAGATAGGAGAGACATGTCATGTACTATCATTGCCAAGAAACGTTATCGAGTCAGCATCCATGATATATAGAAACTTCCAGGGACAGGCAGACGCAAAAGGCAAATCAGTTGCGTGCATGTCGGCTGCAACAATTTACATGGCATGCAAACAATGCGATGTTGTAAGATCCCTTGACGAGATCTGTGCTGCAACAGGAAGTTCAAAGGAAGAAAAGCTCAATGTCAAACTAACGGCAAAATACTATAGAACACTGGTCATGGAACTTGGTTCCAAAACAGCACCGGTTGTAACTCTTGAAAAGTACATATCAAAGATAGCAAATCTGGCAAAACTTGAAGTTCGTGTAGAAAGACTTGCTGCTGAAATTGCAGAAAAGACATCTGATCACAGTCTTGCAGATGGCAAGGCACCAAATGGGTTGGCTGCTGCGTACCTATACATAGCATCAACATTACTGGGACAGAGCATCCTTCAAAGAGATGTCTCAAGTGTCGCAGGAATAACAGAGGTCACCATAAGAAACAGATGCAAGGAAATTCTCACAGCATACAAGATGAAAGTGACATTACGACAGTCGTTAGTTAAGAACTAACCCTTTTTCTTATTTTTAATCTCATGTTTGTAAATAACCACAATGTGTAATTTCATAATGATAAAAAATTCCTTCAATTTAAAAAAATCATTCAAAATAATAAATTCTTGCTGCGATCTTTGTGCTATATAGATCACATACATCACATAGGACAGACATTTAACTATGAGAATTAGACGAGATATATGGCAAAATGGCTATCTTGGATAAAATCAAACGATAAAGAAATCATTGCAATTCTAAACGATCTTGCAAACAAAGCAGAAGAATCTGCAAAGTTATTGGTAGAACTGTTTGTAAACTTTGATAAATTAAATGAGATTCATTCTCAGATTGAAACAATAGAAAAAGATGCTGATAAATTAACACACTCAGTCTTTGAGGAACTAAATAAGACTTTCATAACTCCATTAGACAGAGAGGACATATCCAGGATTGCGTCAAAGACAGACGATATCATAGATTACATTGACGGAATAGTTGGAAGAATAATCGGTTTTAAGATAAAGTCATCTCCACCATATATGCTCGAAATTGCAAAAGAGATACACAATTCCACAAAGGAAATCAATTTGATGATTACAAGATTAAATCAAGTAAAAGCAGACAAATCTCTAATTGAACACTGCCGTGCTATCAATGAACAAGAACATCGTGTTGACGCACTTTATCGTAAAGCCATTGGAGAGTTATTTGAAACTACAGATGTTATCAACATAATCAAGATGAAGGATACATACGAGGCACTAGAACATGCCTCAGATAGGTGTCTTGATGTGGCTGATTCTATAGAGGACATTGTTCTCAAATACACATAGGTATTTTTCATGATTGAATTAGCTATAGGAGCAATTGTAGTAGCACTAGTTTTTGATTTTCTTAATGGGTTTCATGATGCCGCAAACTCGATTGCGACTGTGGTTGGAACAAGAATTCTGAGGCCATTACATGCAGTCACCTTGGCAGCAGCCGCAAATTTTATTGGCCCGTTCCTTTTCGGAGTTGCAGTTGCCACAACAGTTGGAAAGGGAATCATAAATCCAGATTTTGTAACACTGAATATAATAATTGGAGCGTTGGCTGGTGCCATAGTTTGGGACATCATGACATGGTTACTAGGATTACCAACTTCTAGTAGTCATGCATTAGTAGGCGGAATAATAGGAGCCGGAATTGCAGGAGCAGGCTCACAAGTGATAATATTGGATGGAATTCA
>CAMLDG010000089.1 GCA_946478655.1 uncultured Nitrosotalea sp. | reverse complement strand
AATTGCAAACACAAAGACTGCCATCATGATTAGTGCAGCTCCTATTTCTTTGAAATAGACTGCAAAAAATGATGGAATTGTATCACCAAATAACGTGTAAACAAAACTTGCAAATCCAATTACAGAACCTACGATCATTCCTGTCAATACACTAGTGTGGCTAGAGTCCTTTAGCATACCCGGTGTTAGTAATACTTGCTTTTATCTATTAAACCATACGCAGAAATATCATATCTGATAACAAGAATTTGTGCAGCTACTTGGAAGATTAGAGATCAAATCAAAAGAGAAGATAATCGAATTTCTAAACCAACAAGAAACAGGCAGAGTATCCAGCATAGACAAGGACGGATTCCCACAGATAATACCAATGAATTTTGTCTATGCAAATGATGCAATTTACATGCATTCCCACCCAAAAGGAGAAAAATTAGAAAACATTTCAAAGAATCCAAAGGTGGGCTTTGAGGTGGATCAGAGCCTCGAGTTTTTGCCATCATATTTCACATCCCCCACTGACGCATCACAGGCAGACACTTTGTATATCAGCGTCGTTATCAAGGGAAAAGCAAGCCTTGTCTCAGATCCAAAAGAAAAGACCATGGCACTAAATGAACTCATGAAAAAATATCAACCCGAAGGAGGATATGAAAAATTGACCCCTGACATGAGAGTAATCGAAGAAGTTGCAATAATCAAGGTAGTGCCGGTTACAATGAGGGGCAAGTACAAGATTGGCCAACACTGGGACAAGAAAACAAGATTAGAGATTGCAAAAAAAATACTAGAGCGCAACAGTCCTACTGCACAAAATACCATAAAGATGATGGGTGTGACCAAGACAAAAGATGGTCTTCAAGTATCAGAAGAGCGTAACTGGTAAGGATATCATAATTACCATTTGCTTTAAATTTGAAACAGGACCAATTTGTAATACTTGCTAGAAAATCCATGCTTTGAGCTTGTTTCAGAATTTGCCCCAACAGGAGATCAACCACAGGCAATAGAACAACTAGTTCAAGGAATTCAAAAAAAGAAGATTCAGACACTGCTTGGTGTAACTGGCAGTGGCAAGACCTTTACAGTTGCAAACGCAATAGCCAAGACTGGAAAAAAGACACTGGTCATATCACACAACAAGACACTTGCAGCTCAGCTTTATGCAGAACTAAAACAGTTTTTCCCAAAAAATAATGTGGGATATTTTGTTTCATACTATGACTATTACCAACCTGAAAGCTATATCGCACAGACAGATACATACATTGAGAAAGATACCCAAATCAATGAAAAGATAGAAAAATTACGTCTTGAGGCAACTGCCATGCTGCTCTCAGGTGAGCCAACAATTATTGTTGCCACTGTCTCTTGCATATACTCACTTGGTTCACCTAGTGAGTGGGAGACCATGGCAATTACAATTGAAAAGGATGCAGAGATTGGAAGAAGTTCGCTTATCAAAAAACTCGTCAATGCAAGATATGATAGAAATGATACCGAACTATTGGCAGGAAGATTCAGAATCAAAGGCGACACAATTGACGTAATCCCCGCATATTCTGATTCAGTTGTAAGGATCTCACTATTTGGTGATGAAGTTGAAAAGATATCAATCTGTGATCCAGTATCACTCCAAGAAAAAAAGCAGATTTCAAAGATCAAAATTTATCCAGCAAAACACTATCTTGTTGCTGCAGATGTTAGAAAGATTGCAGTCCAGTCAATCAGAAATGAACTAAAACAGAGACTGACAGAGCTGCCAGAGCTTGAAAGACAGAGACTAGAGATGAGAACAAAATACGATCTAGAAATGATTGAAGAGTTGGGCTATTGTTCTGGAATTGAGAACTATTCAAGGCACTTTGATGGAAGAAATCCTGGCGAGCCTCCATTTTGTCTTTTAGACTTTTTTGGAGAGGACTTTTTGCTTGTAATTGATGAATCTCATGTAACACTACCACAACTGCATGGCATGTACAATGGAGACCACACTAGAAAAAAATCCTTGATTGATTATGGTTTTAGGCTTACAAGTGCCTTTGACAACAGGCCATTAAAATTTGAAGAGTTTGAAAGGTACATTAAAAATACAATTTTTGTTTCTGCAACTCCTGGAGATTATGAGAGAAAACAGAGTTTCCAGATTGTAGAGCAGCTAGTCAGACCTACCGGTCTTGTGGACCCAACAATTGAGGTACGAAAGACGGAAAACCAGATGGACGACCTGATTTTAGAGATAAAAAAACGAACAGACAAGAATCAACGTATACTTGTTACCACACTTACAAAGAGAATGGCAGAGGACCTGGCAGAGTATTTGTCAAAGCACAAGGTAAAGGTGCGTTATCTACACTCTGAGATCGAAAATCTCCAGCGAACTGAAATTATCAGACAGCTCAGACTGGGAGAGTTTGACGTATTGGTCGGAATCAATCTACTAAGAGAAGGTCTTGACATTCCCGAAGTATCACTTGTTGCAATACTTGATGCAGACAAGGAAGGATTTTTGAGAAATGTAACCAGTCTAATCCAGACATGTGGAAGGGCTGCAAGAAATGTAGACGGTGCTGTGATAATGTATGCTGATAAAAAAACTCAATCAATGACACTTGCAATATCAGAAACAGACAGAAGAAGAAGCAAGCAAGTAGAATATAACAAAAAAATGGGAATCACTCCAACAAGTATCATAAAGGCAATTCCACAACAGACCATAACACTAGATGAAACAAAACACATGTCAAAGCATGATATACAGACATTGGCAATAGAAATAGAGGCAACCATGAAACGTTATGCAGAAGATCTTGATTTTGAACATGCAATTGAATATCGTGACAAACTAACAAGGATACAAAAACAATTACAAAATGAATGACAAGTTAATCATCCGCGGTGCAAGGGAGCACAACTTAAAGAACATCAACGTGGATATTCCTAAGAATAAACTAGTTGTAATTACAGGACTATCAGGGTCTGGCAAATCGACACTTGCCTTTGATACCATATACGCAGAGGGCCAAAGAAGATACGTAGAATCCCTCTCAGCATATGCAAGACAGTTCCTTGAGATGATGAACAAACCAGATGTTGATTCTATCGAGGGGTTGTCACCTGCAATATCAATCCAGCAAAAGACCACAAGCAAGAATCCAAGGTCTACTGTTGGTACAATCACGGAGATTTACGACTATCTTAGACTGCTTTATGCAAGAATTGGCACACCTCACTGTCCCAAATGTTCAAGAAAGATTTCAAACCAGTCAGTTGAATCAATCTGTGAATCAATTCTAAAAGAGTCAGATGGGAAAAAAATATTGATCCTTGCATCTCTTGTAAGACGAAAGAAAGGAACTTATGAAAAATTATTCGAGCAGGTAAAAAAACAAGGATATTCAAGAATTAGAGTAGACGGAGAGATAATAGAACTTGATGGAGAGTTTCCAGTACTTGATAAACAAAAATGGCACAATATCGAAATTGTAGTTGACCGAGTCAAGGCATCTTGGGAAGAAAAAAGCAGACTGTATGAATCAATCCAGACTGCACTCAAGGCAGGCAAGGGAGACGTCATGGTTGTAGACACTGAAGAGAAAATATTTTCCCAAAACAACGCATGCCCATTTTGCGGAATCTCAATCGGAGAACTAGAGCCAAGAGGATTTTCATTCAACTCTCCATTTGGAGCTTGTAAAACATGTCATGGTTTGGGAGTAAAGATGGAGTTTGAGCCAGACTTGTTTTACAAGCTCCAAATGGAGAGTTGAATGAAAATCCT
>CAMLDG010000088.1 GCA_946478655.1 uncultured Nitrosotalea sp. | reverse complement strand
AAAACTTTCTTTAGAATCAGAAGCATGTATGATGTTATCAGAAATGCCCAATCCAAAGTCTCCACGTATTGTTCCTGGTGCAGCGTCAAATGATTTGGTTGAACCTATCATGAGTCGAGTTGTTGCAATTGCATTATTTCCTTCCACAATAGCTGCAACCACACTTCCTGATGTGATAAAAGAAACTAATTCTCCAAAGAATGGTTTGGCATTATGTGCAGAATAGAACTCTTCTGCCATTTGTTTTGTAAAAGTAAACATTTTCAATTTTAAAATATTAAATCCCTTGTGTTCAAATCTAGAGATAATATCTCCAACTAGTTTTCTTTCTACGCCATCAGGCTTTACGATAAACAATGTCTGCTCAGTCATTTTACTTTTTGACCTTTATTCCGCCTTTGACATATTTATTAGTCCACTTGAGCCTTCTTGGATCACGTTTTAGGACTAGCATGTTCTTTTTGCATTTTGAAGAACAAAACCAAAATACTGAACCGTCATTTTTTACAAGCATAGTACCTGAACCCTTTGCCACAGGTCTATTACAAAAACTACAAGGCTTGACTAGAACACTCAATTTTTATCACTTTATCTTTCTCGCTTCACGTTCTGTTTCTCGCAATATTAGAATGTCAGACATTCTGACGGAACCTTTTACATTTCTTGTCAGGATTCTTCCTCGGTCTTTACCATCTAGTATCTTTACTCTAACTTGAATAACTTCACCAGCAATTCCGGTTCTTCCAACTATTTGTATAACTTCAGCAGAGGTAGGAACTTCAGTACTCATTTGCTAGCTTGACCACCTTTTATCTGTGACAGTGATGCCACAATTTGGTCTACAATATGTTGAGCATCTCCAGAATCCAGTATCGCGGCAGCAGCAGAGGTAACATCAATTCCCAGAGACTTGCCTAGTTCCTGTCTACTTGGAACAAAGCCATATGGAATTCCGTGTTCCTCACACAGTATAGGAAGGTGAGCAACTACCTCCGGTGGTTCTACATCTTCTGCAATAATCACCAGTTTACTTATTCCTCTTTCGATTGCTTTAGTAACTTCGTTGGTACCTTTCTTTACTTTACCACTTTGATGTGCAACTCTTACAGCCTCATAAATTGGGCTAACCAAGTCAGCGGGCACCTGAAACTTTACGTAATAAGCCTTAGCCAGATGTATCACCCATTGGGATCATTTCCATTCCTTCTGTCTTTTCAATTGGTTTTAAAAGTGTTATCTGTCAAGTGCGGTCTTTACCTTTTGCATGTATTTTGCAAAAATTTCATCTAATTTAGATTGAGAAGAGGATTCAGCATAGATTCTAGCTATAGGTTCAGTCCCACTCAATCGTACCATGATCCAACTAGAGTCATCTAATGATAATTTAATTCCGTCAGTAAGATCTTTTTTGTAATGTTCTGTTTTTAGAATTTTAACTATTTTTTTAAAATCTTCTCTTGAGCACTCTATTTTTCCTTTGGTGGTAAAAGATGGAGGTAGTGCATCCATTTCTTGTGATAAAGAATTTTTGCTACTTGCCAAAAGATCAAGCAGTATTGCCATAGTCATGGAACCATCTCTGACTTGATTATGTTTACCATACATGAAACCACCATTTTCTTCAAAACCAATAATTGCATTTTCCTCCACCATCTTACGTGAAACCTCGACGCTGCCAACTCTAGTTCGTAAAACGTGAGATTTCGATTCTGCTGCAATTTTTTCTATAACAGATGTAGAATTAACAGATGTGACTATCTTGGATCGTGGTTGTTTTTTTATAATATATTTAGATAAGAGTAATGCAGATCTGTCACCTGTAAGAATTTTTCCGGATTCATCACAAAAAATACTCCGATCTCCATCTCCATCAAATGCTATCCCAAGATCAGCCTTTGATTTAATTATCATGTCTGAGAGTTTATCTAAATTTTGAGGTGTTGGTTCTGATCCTCTGCCTGAAAAATTGCTATCGATTTTTTCATTTATTAAGACTGTCTCACACCCAAGTTCCTTACATAAAGTAGGAGCCGTTACTGCCTGAGCGCCATTACCAAGATCTAACACTATCTTGAGTTTTTGTGATTTGATTTTACTTACATTAACTTGTTTCTTTATTCCAGAAAGATACGTATTGATAGCATTGGATTCCTTTGTGATTAAACCAAATTTCTTTGCAGTCATCCATTTTTTTGCAAAGTAAAACTTCTCTACTTGGAGTTCAGAGTCTCTTGAGATCTCAATTCCATCGTTTGCTATAACCTTCAGTCCATTATACTGTGGAGGATTGTGTGATGCGGTTATCATGATTCCTCCATTATAACCAAGTTGTCGTGTAGCAAACTGTAGACACGGTGTAGGAACTAGACCGCATATTGCAGAATCCAGACCCGCTGAGCTAAGTGCTGCAGTTACTATTTTTGATATAGCTACACTTGATTCTCGTCCATCATAGCCCACTAAAATTGGGCCTTTTTTGAAAAAACTTGCAATGGACAGAGTAATTTTTGAGATAAAATCAAGGGTAAGATCTTCCCCAAATACCCCTCGTACACCATTAGTTCCAAATAATTTTGCCATAACTAACCATCAACAATAGATAAATTTGTCTTAAAAGTCATGGTGCATGCGGGAGTTGCCAAGCCTGGTCAAAGGCGCAGGGCTTAGGACCCTGTCTTTTAGGAGTTCGTGGGTTCAAATCCCACCTCCCGCACCTATTGAACTATACAAAGCTGCATTTCTTTGTGATTACGAAAATGAACGCTGCAAAAGTTATTTGAGCACTCATAACAATGCCAGTCTCCTATTGTAGAACACACTTTACAGATTTTTACAGGGTTATTGTGATCATAGCTATTTCCTCTATTATGTGACCTGTGAGTAGTTTTTTGTTTGTCCATCATTCTTCCTCATTTAAGTTAAAATTTGAAAAGCTCCTATCTTCCATTCAACAACACATTACAGAATTATGATATCTAGTTGGACTAGCATTCTTACAATACGTCATATTCCAAAAGGCTATTTAAGTATTAATAAGTGCAGTATGTCTAACAATTAGAATGGACAAGACAATCGTAGAACTTGTTGTAGTTGGAAAGGATCATGAAGGTGTAGTAGCAGGTTTTACTAATTTCATTTTTCAAAATAATGGAAACATAGAGAAGATTAACCAAAATGTTGTAAAGGGACTTTTCGGGATGTACTTGGAAGCATCTTTTACAAAAAAACTTGATGTAAAAAAATTCAGTAAAGAGGCAGAGGGCCTGGCAAAGAATCTCAAGATGGAGGTAAATATTCACTATGAAGTAGCAAAGAGAAAGAGAGTGGCAGTTCTAGTAACAAAAGAACCCCATTGTCTTGAAGCTATACTAGATGCAAGAGCAAAGAATAAGATCAAAGGAGAGATTGTGGTACTAATAGGCACAGAAAATGCTTTGATGCCCATAGCAAAAAAAGTAAACATTCCATTTGTTTTGATCGATGAAAAAGATCAGTCAAAAGCAGAAGAAAATATAATTTCAGTCATAAAGAAGTTCGATGTTGACCTAATAGTACTTGCAAGATACATGCGAATACTTTCTCCAAATTTTGTATGGAGATACCCCAACCGAATTATTAACATACATCCATCGCTTTTACCTGCATTTCCTGGTGCCTTTGCTTATGTTCAAGCATATGAACGAGGTGCAAAAATTGTAGGATGTACCGCACATTATGTAACTGAAGATTTAGATCAGGGACCAATAATTTTCCAAGATGCTTTTGCCATAGACGAGGATGAAACTTTAGAATCTT
>CAMLDG010000087.1 GCA_946478655.1 uncultured Nitrosotalea sp. | reverse complement strand
AGATGGCACAAATCCCACTTGCAACAAAACAACTGACTAGAACTAGTGAAAAAGATATCGAACATTTTGCAGTCAAGGCAAAAGAAAACATTGCCAAGAGACCAAAGTAGCATCTAATATTTTATAGCGCAATAATCTTAGGACAGACATTGAAAATTTCAATCGCAATTCCAGATTCTTCACTTTCAGAAGAACCTACTCCACTTGACAAGGCAATGAAGATATCCCAGATTGCAAGAGCTTGTTCCATATTTCATGTAAATACAATTTACATCTACAAAGAATCTGGAGGCTCAGACAGGGACAGATCGTTGCTTAGAAATCTTCTTCGTTATCTTGAAACACCACAATACTTGCGCAAGATACTTTATCCAATAAATGATGATTTCCAGTTTGCAGGAAGTCTTAGCCCGCTCAAAATACCATCACATGTGCAGACATCCGATCCAAAAAAGATCAAGGCCGGAGATGTAAGAGATGGAGTTGTGGTGCAATACAAAGGAAAAAAATTTGTAAATGTCGGTTTTGAACAACTGATTCCATTTTACAGCAAGGACGATGACGGCAAGAGGATTCTAGTCAAATTCAAGGAAGGTTATCCTGCTCTCACTGTAAAGCAGATCGAAAAAGAAGAGATCTCACAATATTGGGGATATGATGTAAAAGAGGTCTCAAATCTTAACACATTTCTTACTACTTGGGGATCTGCCATCATACTAACGTCACGCAGGGGTAAACCAATCCACAAGACACAAAAATATTTTGATGAGATCTCGCGGGAACCAGTCTTGCTTGTCTTTGGCTCTCCGAAAAAAGGAGTCTATGAGATCTTGGGAAAAAGCATTGGAAATATTCCACGATCTCAGGTGCTGAACTTTTTTTCAGATCAGGCAACAGAAACTGTCAGACTTGAAGAAGCAATTCTTGGAACACTTGCGGTGCTTAACACTCTTACCCGTAACTAGTTTTAATACGGGATCGGCGGTGGCAAGAAATATTGGATAACAAAACACTTGACAAAAAGAAGTTTTTACTTTTTGGGATTATCGCAGGTGCTGCATGTGTGATAATTGGCAGCATACTTATGGTAAACAGCATCATACATTTTCTGCACTAGGATCTAATTTCTAAAATAAAACTTGACATTCTCTAATTATAGACTTATAATGGGCTTTTCGACAAATTTGCTTAACCATGGGTCATAGGAAGCATAGTCAACCTAGGAGGGGAAGCCTTGCATATTTGCCAAGAGGCCGAGCGAAGAGCATGGAAGCCCGAATTAGAACATGGCCTGATGTAAAAGCAGAACAACCAAAACTTCTCGGTTATGCCGGTTTCAAAGCTGCTTGCATGAGAATAGCAAGTATCGACGATCGTGAAAAGACTCCGAACTTTGGAAAACAACTTGTCGGACTAGGTACAGTTGTAGTTACTCCTCCAATGTCCATAATTGGAATCAGGGGTTATTCTAAGGACAGATATGGAATAGATTCTACTTTTGATGTTTATGCTAAAGATTTACCAAAAGAGCTTTCAAGACTTTTCAAAACAAAACCAGATGAAAAAGCAATTGAAAAAGCAGAAAAATCACTTGTTCAAATTGATGAACTTTATGCAATTGCAGCAGTTCTTCCACGCAAAGCAGGACTTGAACAAAAGAAGCCATATGTTTTTGAAGTTGCAGTAAAAGGTGGAGATATTGCAAAACAATTTGCATTCTTAAAAGATCTTTTAGGAAAAGAAGTAAAGATTGATCAAGTCTTCCAGAAAGGAGTTGAAGTTGATGTTGCAGCAATTACAAAAGGAAAAGGTATCGAAGGTCCGATCACAAGATGGGGTGTCAAGAAGAAACAACACAAATCAAGAAAAAGTGTCAGAGCTCTTGGTACGCTAGGTCCAATCAGTCCTGCAACTATCATGTACTCTGTTCCAAGAGCAGGTCAAAGAGGTTTCCATCAAAGAACACAATACAACAGTAGAATTATGATAGTTAGCAACACTGCAAATGATGAATTAAAAATTAATCCAGCGGGTGGTTACAAACACTTTGGTCTAGTGCAAGGTGATTATGTTGTCATCCGAGGTTCAATTCCTGGAACTTATCGCAGACTAGTAAAACTTCGTGCACCTGTCAGACCAAAATTGACAAAGGTCACACAACCAAAAATATTAGAGGTCATGATTAACAAATGAAAGTTCCAGTCTTTACAACAACAGGCTCTAAAGATGGCGAATTAGAGTTGCCACTAGTATTTTCAACTCCTATTAGAAATGAGTTAATCCACAAGGCATACGTGCACTTGGAGTCTCACTCCTTCCAAAGACAGGGAAGATATCCAAATGCAGGTATGGATGTAGTTGCCGAATCCAACAGTCCTCCAACAGGTCACCACCAAGCTAGAGTCGCAAGAATGGCAGGCGGTGGAGGTGGAAGACAAGGCCAAGCCGGTGGAGTTGCAATGACAAGAAAAGGAAGACAGGCACATCCTCCAACATCTGAAAGAATAATACACAAAATGTTAAACAAGAAAGAAAACCGTCTTGCACTATGTTCTGCATTGGCAGCAACAACATCATCTGCACTTGTAAAACTCAGAGGCCACAAAGTAGACAAGATTGAATCATTCCCAGTTGTAGTATCTGACCAAATTGAATCTGTAGTAAAATCAAAAGATCTAGTCAAAGTTTTAGATGCATTACACCTGTCACAAGATGTAGACAGACTACGAAGCAGACTGAAAGGTCGTTCAGGAAAACCTTTGCTAAGAGGAAGAAAGACCAAAGTAGGAAAAAGTGTGTTATTTGTAGTAAAAGATTCAAAGAATCTTTCCAAGGCATCACATTCACTTTTGGGCGTTGATGTTGTATCTGCAAAGAGTCTTAGTGTACTTGACTTGGCTCCTGGTGCAACACCTGTACGATTGACAGTATTTTCTAAAGGCGCAATTGAAGAGATATCAAAAATAAAATCTCCTCATCTTGAAATTTTGGTGGCTAACAAATGAATATAGAAGAAGCAAACCATATCATCCTAAAACCATACATCACTGAAAAGACATTTGCACTAGTTGAAAATGAAAGCAGAATTTGTTTCCTGGTAAGAGAAGAAGCAACCAAACCAAAGATTGTTGAAGCAATAAAACTTCTCTATAAAGAAGATCCAATCGGACTAAACGTATGCAGAACAGTATACGGCAAGAAAGCATTTGTAAAATTCCAGACAGTTGAAAAGGCAAGAGACTTGGCTACAAAGATAGGAATGCTATAATATGGTCAGTCGTGAATCAACTAAAGTAATGGTGAGCATGAATGGTTAAAGAATACAAGTATCGCGGATTGGCAATTGAAGAGATCAAGAACTTGTCCCTAGAGAAACTCTTTGAACTTTTACCATCACGAGCACGAAGATCACTTACAAGGGGCATCACAGACGGTAAACGAAAACTCTTGGAAGAGATTAAGTCTGCCAATGCTGGAAAAGCCAATACGCAAATCAAGACTCATCTAAGAGATGTCATAGTTTTACCATACTTTGTAGGCCTTACAATTCATGTTTATTCAGGAAAAGAATTCTTGCCAGTTACAATACGACCAGAAATGGTTGGACACTATCTAGGAGAGTTTGTACGAACCAACAAGAGAGTTATACACGGTGCACCTGGTGTAGGAGCATCCAGGTCTAGCTTGTACGTGCCATTAAAGTGATATCTATGCATTTTAGCTACGCTTTCCAAAATTATGATAAAACACGACATGTTCGTGCTGCATTACGAGAAAAAACAATCTCTCACAAGCATGCAAGAGAAATTGCACATAAAATAAAAGGAATGTCAATTGAATCTGCAAGAAGTTATCTACAATCTGTTGTCAAC
>CAMLDG010000086.1 GCA_946478655.1 uncultured Nitrosotalea sp. | reverse complement strand
ACCATTGTTTGATGGTGCAGACCATGACAGATTGACTTGAGATGAGGAGATTGCTGTAGCAGAAAGATTTGTTGGAGATTGTGGTGCAGTAGAGGATATGTTTACTGAGTACACATCTCCTCCATACACACTTGCAGGACTTGATGCGATGACATTGTTGTTACTATCATAGACATTGATTGTTCCCGAGATTGGAAAATGATATTTTCCAACATTTAGTGTAGCTGTACCTGATGATATTGCTGATGATTTTACAAGTGTAGTTCCAGACGAATCCACTAATGATACGGTTGCAGCATTTGCTGGATTGTTTGTGACCTTGATTTTTTCATCTGATGCTACATAATAGTCACGATAAGTTGCATAATGCATAGAACTGGAAGATGATGTGTCATCCTGAACAAATGCAATAAACGGACCAGACATTCCAAGATTCATTGTAGTACTTGAAAAGACAAGATTGTTTCCGATGTAGACCTTGAGATAATTGCTACCATTTGTTATGACTGTGCAATCTTGGGTTTGGGGCAAACTGTTTGGCTGGGATATGTAAAGAATGTTGTATGTCTGACCTGCATCGCTTGACTGTTCAACATCCCAATAGTATCC
This sequence comes from uncultured Nitrosotalea sp., assembly GCA_946478655.1. Next base: position 3,298 of record CAMLDG010000086.1, on the reverse strand, counting down.
AGTAGAATCTGCGTATGCCTCACACCCTACATGCGGGATATAGTCTGATCCTTCTACATACAGACCTATGTTTGACACACCGTCAGCTACTGTGGTATCAGGAATGGTGATGGTTGTATGGAAAAGTCGCGCATTGGGCTGGGATAAATGGGCATAGTAGTTGACCCATTGACCATCTGATGGTGAACGTACTCCTATGTGTAATCCTTGAGTGTCTTCATAGTAATTGTGTGATGTTGCAGTCCCACCAAAATCCCATGATGAAATATTCCCAGTGGTGAGAGAATCTGATACGACAAGACCTGATTGTACCTTGTTAACAGAATTTGTAGCACTTGCAGTGCCAGTTGTAGGTATTATCATTGCAGCAAGTACAAGTATGATTAGGGATGCTGTAATGGTATTAACTGGTCTTATTGAGTAATGTCTCACTGGACGTGATTGCAATCATTTGTTATTGAATTGCATCTTATTTTCGACTATGCGCATATTTCTATGTAAAAATTATCCTATTTGGAACTACATAAGACCGTTACAGTTTTTTTATGAATTTTTTGTATGTCGTGTTTTTGTTGGCAAACTAAACGAAAAGATTGCTCCTGAGCCCTCTGAATTGTTTTCTGCCCAAATTTTTCCATCGTGTGCTTCTATGATATTCTTACAAATGTACAGTCCTAATCCAGTTCCCTTGTCTGATTTTGTGACAAACTTGGAAAATAATATTGGAATTATCTGGTGGTCTATACCAGGACCGTTATCTTTTACACTTACAATGACATCTGCGTCTTGGATTTTTGATGATATCTCAATTATGCCTGTTTTTGTAAACTTGATTGCATTGTGCAACAAATTGGATATGACTTGAGACATTCTGTCTCGATCTGCTTCTATGTCTATTGGATAACCGTCATTTTTGGTGACAATTTTAATCTCTTTGCTGTCTATGTGTGAGCCCTCGTCTTTGGCAACATTTTCTATGAGCGCGTTGACATCGAATACTTCTTTTTTTAGGGTGAGAGTTTTACTTTCAATTCTTGTTACACTCAAAATGTTGTCAGTAAGGCGGTGTAGCCTTTTGGCATTTCGTACAATTATCTTTATTTCTTCATTGTCACTGCCAAGTCTTTCTGTAAGTAATTCTACATTTACTAATATTGGCATGATTGGTGTTCTAAGCTCATGTGCTGCTATGTTGATAAATTCTGTCTGCATGACCAGTTGCCTTTGAACAGATTTGAAAAATTCTGAGGTGATTATTTTTCTTGCCTCTGATTTTGAACTACTTGATATGATAGGATCACGAATTGCCTTTTTGAGCATTTCATCTTCCATTTCTGTGTCTCTGAGAATCTGGATGAATTTCTCTAATGCCTCAAGACCACGGTTGACACGAATGTTTGCTTCTCTGAATACTGCTTCTTGATTTAGTCGATCTTTTATCAATTCATGTTTTTTAATTATTGATAATGTGGTATCATTTAATTTCTGTCTGACTTGTTCTATTTTTTCAGCTCTTTTCTGTATGAGTTCTTCACGGGCGGTAAATGCATCCATCTTTACCTTCTCAACTTGTTCTTTTATGTGGTTCTGAATTTTTTTTACCTGTAGCGCATGCATTATAGCTCTGTCATTTTCATCATAAGTACTACTCATCTAGACACTTGTCCCACTTCGGAAATCATTTAGAATCTCTTGTTCTCTTGCAGCATATGTCTTGTCATCAATGAGTCCGTTTTCATAATCTGTTCTTAATCTGATTAGTCTTGATTTTATCCATCTTGCACGCTCTGCCCTATCTGTTTCTAATGCAAGACGATTGCATTCATTCATGATTGCCCCAAACGTCAATTTCATAATAAAATATGTTATCAACATCTCATTTTCCTCAACAAAATGAATATGGGGCCCATGGACCGCTCTGGTGAATTATCAATCCGTGTTTTTTGTATTGTATCTTAATTTTTTCTACGCTTTCAATGAATTTTGTAATTTTATTTTTATCTATTAGGTATGCAGTATTGAGCACTATTTCTTGCAAGTCTGATTTTAACACGGTACTGTCTGAAACAATACTTGAAAGCTCACTATGAATTTCGCTTGTAATCTCATCTATCTTTTTCAATGTTTCAATTTTGATGGACTCATCCATCCTCATTTTGAGAAAATATGACTCTCCTTCTCCTGCCTTGGAAATTTCTTTTTTAATTTTTTTTGCTTCCTGTGAACTACTCATCACAATACTCTTGATTTTTTCCATGCCTGGCTTTTCTAAAACTACCTTTATTCCAAATTCTTCCTTTCCATGGAGTTTGCTCATCTTTGATTTAAAATCATCATATGACTTGACTAGAAGCTGTTTTACTCCCTCATCTGTCTTGAACATTATTCCAAATCTTACTGGAAGCGTGGTTCCTATGTTTCTAGAATTTTCTACAACTTTTTGGTGTGTTATGATGCTATCCACGTCTGGCTGCATTTCTTTGAATGTTATTTTGCTTACTACTGCGCTTATGTCCTTGTGGTGTATCGTATACACTTCGTTGTTTTCAAGGCCAATTTTTCCAAAACTCTGGCTTTTTCCGCCTCCGTTCATGATACAATAAACATACCTACCTATTGTCTTCATTTCTTATTTTTCCCCTTTGATTTTTTGACTCCGTGTACAGCTGACAACACTCCTAGCAGATCAAGTATTACCAAGTCAATGTCTGCAACAGAAATTTTTACCTGGCCTCCAAGTAAGACTCCTTTGTCTAAAAGATGATCAACTACCTCTACAAGTGTGGTCTGTGATGATGCCCCTGTTAATTTATTATGTGATTGATTCAGTCTTATGTCAAACTCCTGAGGTGAGAATCCAAATTGATCCGATATGTCAGTTATTGTTTGTTTTATCTGCATGAATGCAAGTCCCAATCTTTCAACCTCTACTTTGGTCAAAGTGCCTGATGAGATTCTTCTCTGAGCTTGTTTTTCTAACACCTGTCTGAGTAGTTCGATTATAACCAGTACTAATTTTGCAAGGCCCTTTTGTAGATTTTCACCATCAAGATTTACTTGTTGGATTGCCACGCTTTTTGATTTATGGATTTTCTGGCTCGTTGCCATGCCTTACCTCCTTGCACTTTTTTGTGATGTGATCTTTTGTGGTATTCGTTTTTGTTCCTTTTCCCATTTTTCCCAAGGAAGTTTTATGCCATATCTTTTTGCCGTTTCCAGGGATGCTATTACAAGATTTATCTTCAAAGAAAGCAGGTCTACTCCGACAATTGAGATTGTAATGTCTCCAGTGATTACC
>CAMLDG010000085.1 GCA_946478655.1 uncultured Nitrosotalea sp. | reverse complement strand
TTGCTCCAGCTATTGCAATTACAATCATCACAGGATCTGATGATACAACAGACGGTTCTGGATTTACAACAGTGGTAGCGGCAAATGGAGCAATGGAACCATTACTTCTCAGAGATTCAGTTGCATGCGGTAAACTTTTTTGTACAGCATCTTGAGTTGGCATGTTCTGGTTTGCAGTCTGTGCTTGTTCCACAAGATAAATCACAGGGCCCACTATAACAAAAGCCGCAATACTTGCTAGGTAATGACGCAGTTGTAGAAAGATTGCCTCTTTTTTTGATTTTGATACATTATTTTCAGTAGGATTTGTAGGTGGAACTATAACAAATGCCGTCTTTACAGGACCATAGTATTTCATCTGTTTATTTTTTGAGCTAAGTTCAATTTTTTCTACTTTTATCAATCCCACACCAAGTAAACGATTGATGTGCCAATTTACAAGAGGAAGTGAAATGTTCAGAGATTTTGCCAATTCGTTTGTGCTTGACACGCCTTGTGATATCTTGCCAAATATTGCACGGCCAGTGTCGTTTGCCAGTTCTTCTCCAATTATTTTTATCCGTTCATCTTCAGTACTGATTACTTCTATGTGCTCTTGCGCCTTTACAAGAAAATCAGAGCTATCGTCTTCTGACATGATATGATATCATCCCTCGAACATATAATTGAACAATGTTTCCACAATCATGCGTAACTCTTTTCTTTACATTGAATTGTATGGTTTTGAAAAAATAAACAACAGAATTTGCCTCATAATGCCAGATTGGAACTAATGATCCCATGCCAGTTCCAGACTCTTTTCATACAATAAACACAAAGTGACTATATCTTGGAATACACCATATCATACGTAGAGAAATCAGTGGAGACCAGGGACTACCAAGATAGGAAGAAACGCATTGAGTAGGATAGATTCCAAGGAGATGAAGGCAGTAGTAGTGCTTGCCATAGAACATACATTATTGAAGATAGGCAAAAAAACACTAGAAAAGGTCCAAGAAGAGATGCATCAAAAATACAAATGCGACATATCAGACTGTTATGAGCATCCAGAGTACCTAGGCAATATTCTCAAAGATCTCTTTGGTGATTCATACCATGATGTTGTAAGAGACGTAAACAAGTATCTTGACGAGTTTGTATACCAGAAACCAATAGCCGAATTTTTAGCCAGAATCAAGTAACATGGAAGATTTTTGACATTTCAAGATTCGAAGTGTCAATTCTAGACAGTATACGTACAATCATTTCACAACCTCGTTAATTGATACTCATAAACAATGTAAAAATGCCATCTACCATATTTTGAGATATCAGCATGATGCCATTTTTCCTTGACATTTGGGGATGTATTCCAGAGATTTCCAAGAATTGTATAGACATGACCAATGCATCTTCGACGTATCTCGGAGCCATAATGGGGTTCATAGTAGGTAGCATAATTAGCTGGTGGATTTACAACAGACAAAAACACACATCTGAGCAGCAAGACAAAATTTTAAGCAGAATAGAAGATTTGGAAAAAAACCATAGCGAGATTTTAAAAAAACTTGCAGACTTTGATGACAAGCATGAATCATCATTTGATGCAATACAAGAACTCGACAAAAAGATAGATGCACTACTAAAGAAAGATCAGAATTCCAAATGACGATATCATCACTTGCTTGAAAATGACCACTTGTCTTCCTTGTTGAGTTTTAGTATCTGCTCTGGAGAAATGTCCTTGTGATCAATGCCAATATGATTAGTATATTCTACTAGATTAGTGAATTTTTTACCGCATACAGGACAGTTTTTTTCAAACCCACCCATGGTATAACATGGATGCAAATTTTCTATTTTAAGATATTCTAGATTCTCATATCAGAGCTTGCCATATTCTTCTTCATCAGAATACGCCCTTTCTGCATGTTCCTCTATGTCAAGCCCAGCTTCTTCCACCTCAGGTGTCACACGTATTGGAACCAATGCCTTGATTATCTTGAGAATGAGCCATGTGCCTCCAAATCCCATCAGTACAGCAATTCCAACTCCAATTGCCTGCGCTCCAAGTTGTCCTGGATTACCAAACAACAATCCGTTTATTCCAAGATGGTTTACTGCAGAGTTGGCAAATACACCTACAAGTAATGAACCAATGATTCCTGAGATTCCATGAACTGCACCAATGTCAAGTGCATCATCTATCTTCAAGCGTTCCTTGAGCACAGGTACCATCAACGATGATGCAAAGCCCGCAATGATTCCAATCACTACGGCATATTCTACTCCTACATAACCAGAAGCTGGAGTAATTGCTGCAAGACCTGCAACTGCTCCATTGATTGCTGCAATCACACTAGATTTTCTTGTTCGAATCCAAAATATCACAACCCAGATAAGACAAGATACTGCAGATGCCATTTGCGTATTTACTATAGTAACTCCAGAAAGAGAGCCTGCAGAATATGCACTTCCAGCATTGAATCCAAACCATCCAAGCCATAAAAGCGAAGAACCAAGAACTGCAAGCGGAATATTATGCGGTACCATGATACCAGGACCAAATCCAAGTCTTCTACCAAGTACCAGTGCTGCCGCAATTCCACCAACACCTGTTGTGGTGTGTATGATCATACCACCTGCAAAATCAACTACGCCAAGCTTGTGCAGCCAACCATCACCCCAGATCCAGTGTACCAATGGATAGTAGATCAAAGCACTCCATGCTACAATGAATAAGACGTATGCACTAAACTTCATACGCTCTGCCACCGCACCAGTAAGTATCAGTGGAGTGATAACTGCAAACATCATCTGGAACATTGCAAACGAGACACCCGGTACAGTTGGAGCATAGTGTAGTCCCTCATTTTGAGAGACTCCTTTAAGGAATCTCCAATCCATGTTTCCTGTAAGACCCTCACCAGTGTCAGGTCCAAAAGTCAGGCTAAATCCTACTGTAAACCACATCACACTGAGCAATGCAAGACCAAAGAAGATCTGCATAAAGACAGAGACTGCATTTTTTTGTCGCAAGAGACCAGCCTCGAACATGCCAAGTGCTGGGATCATTAAAAGCACCAAGCTAGATGCTATCATAAGCCAGGCTGTGTCGCCTGTGTTTATCGGAACGGGCAAGATGAAACTAGGTCATAATATTGTTCTATTAATCATTTTCTCAAAGACCCAGCACGAAGATAGATCTACCACGCTAGGAACGAGGTCAGAATGTTGCGGTATTAATCATTTTCCAAATATATCCAACAAAGACTATTTTGCATTAAGAACGCGGTGCCATGTGAAATATCTTGCTAGGAACTATCTTCAGTAGAATTCTTTCTTCGCCAGGCATAGAAAACGGATACTTGTCCACACCCAAGTATTTTTTTGCCATTTTATCGATATGCTTGTCTGCACCCTCAGCAGTCTGCTCCACCACATTACCCCGAATCGTTACCATGTTGTATGGATTATTTCTGTCAACAATAGAGATTGCAACCCTTGGATCTCTTGACACATTTTTTTGCTTTACCCTACCTTTTGCAGTATTTACAAGAATTATTCCATCAACCAGATCTATCCAAACTGGAGTTATCTGTGGTGAGTCATCTTTCATCAGTGTAGCAACAAATGCAAAATTTTTGTCGTCGATTAATTTTGCAACATCAGGAGATATTTTACAAGTCATAATGATTTGGCCTTGTTTCCAAACTTGCCGTCCATCACAATTTCAGACAAGGGTTTTCGTGTGTTTGGAGTTTCACGGGCCTGAAGTTCAGGAGAGAGTTTGTCTTTTGGTCCTCGCTTTCCAATTGCAATCATCGCCATCACCTCAAATTCATCTGGTACGCCAAGGGTTGTCTTTGCCTTGGCATAATCAAATCCTGCCATTGCATGCGTTACCAACCCTTGTGATACTGCTTGGATTGCAAGGTTTTCCCATGCAGCTCCTGTATCAAACTGGTGAGTAATTGAAGGCTGCC
>CAMLDG010000084.1 GCA_946478655.1 uncultured Nitrosotalea sp. | reverse complement strand
GCATTTTCTGCAACTCCCATACAACTTAACAAAAAAGTATTTGGTTGGACTGACCGGGTATACATTACAATCTATGCACCAAATTTCAACTCTGATCCAAATTTGATTGATGAAATCGGAGTTACCGCAGATGACAAAATCACAGTCTCTACAAGCGGTAACAGCATACCATATCGTTTGGTAGAGACAGGTACAAACACCGGAATATTTAGCGGATATGTAACACTCACTGGAGACCCCGCAGCAAAAGGGGCAACGGGGGTAGACGGACAGGGTACAAATCCCACAGGAATTCAATCAACATGCAATCCCGTATGCGGTCCAACAAACGGTTTTCTTCCAAGTAGCAGAAATGACGGAGTTACAGTCTCGTTTGAGTACAATCGTAATCAAGTGGTCACAGGATCTGGAACAATTCAATGGAACCTAGGAAGCGTGAAATGGCTACAGCCAAGTTATCCAGTAAACAGTCAAGGAATCCTGCAGATAACCGACTTGGATATGAATCTCAACCCAGATGCAATTGACAAATTTGATGTAAATGTTTGGTCAGATTCAGATTCTGGAGGCATCAAGGTATCAATGACAGAGACAGGTCCAAACACCGGAGTCTTTCAAGGAACCGTATACTTTACAACAGATTTGAGTTCATCTGGAAACAGAATACATGTTACGCCAGGTGATACGGTAACTGCAGATTATACAGACATGACTCTGCCTCCGCCGCATTCACCTGCTGATCAATTACATATCACTGCAACAACAATTGCAGGTACATCTCTTCCTCCATTAGAGCAAGCACCTGCAGACAATGCAAGAATAGTAGACTCGACAGGAAAAGCAGTCGATAAGGTAAACGTAAACCAACAGATCCAAATTGTTTCAAATGTTACAAACCAGGAAAACAGAGACCAGCCATTTGCATATCTAGTACAGATACAAGACAACAATGGAATTACAGTTTCACTATCTTGGATAACAGGTTCAATGGCACCAAAGCAAACCCTGAATCTAGGACAGTCATGGATGCCACACACTGCAGGAACATATGTTGCGCAAATCTTTGTGTGGCAAAGCATATCCAATCCAAATGCATTATCTCCTCCGCTATCATTACCGATTCAGGTTAGCTGACACGTTATCACTTGATACAAGACTGATTTTATAAAACACAATTAAATAATTCCCAATGGTATTTTATGGTATGATGTATGGCAAGGCATTTCCCATGGTGTATTCCAATAGAAAATATCTATACTTGTCATGTGCAATATTTGCCACGTTACTCGTATCGCTTTCCATAGTTTCAGAGTTTATTTTTCTCTCACCTACACTAGTATTTTATGTTCCAGTATACGCATTTGCGGACTTTGTCTTGATTATAGCAATCTCGGTATTATCAGGAATTGTTGCAAGTTTTAGCATATACCGAATACGAATAATGAAAAACAGTTTAAAGAGATCAGGAATTGGTTTTTTCGGGTCCATCATAGGTGCAGGAGCAGGAGCATGCAGTTGTGGATCAATCGGATTTTCCATAGTATCTGTCTTTGGCACCATAGGTGGAACAGCTACTTCATTTCTTACAAATTATGAAACACCGTTAAGGTTGGTATCAATTGCAATTTTATGTTACGTATATTACGTATCTGCAAAAGACATAACCGTCAAATGCAAAATCATCAAGTAGTTTCATCGTTAAAGATACAAGTTATCAATATCAAGGACTAGTACAGGTAAAGTTTCCATATTGACCTTGAAGACCAGCTGCTCGTGCAATTTCTGCGTCAGAAGAATCATTTTGTATTGTAAGGTGACAAGTCGGGCTAGAGTGTTTACTTACACCAATCTTATTTGCAAGAGCAACCGCTGCAACGACCGAAGAATTTTCAGGATGAGCCTTGTCAAAGAAAGTATGGCCAACAATTTCAGGTATTACAATCAGTAACACAATAACAATTGCAAATATGTTGATTGTTTTCTTGCGACTAGAGTCCAATATGCCAAACTTTGTAGAAGGTCATTATAATTGTCAAGATCATTATCAATTTTTGCAACAAGAAATTATGTCATGGTATCATCATACACAGATTGAATCTTTATCAGTCAGAATCACATAATGGTACCATTGAACAGATCTGGTGCAACAACTAGAAACGATTCTGTGGAATCATTACACAAAAAAGCACTCAAGTCACAAAAGGATGGAAATCAAGAAGACGCGGTATTAAACCTAGACAGGGCTTTGGAGATTGAACCAAATAATGCAGAATTACTGTATGACAAGGCAATATCATTTCAGATGCTGTTAAGGTTTGATGATGCAATAGAATATTACGATAAATCATTGAGAATAGACTCCAACAACTTTGGGGCATTTGTCAACAAGGGATTGTGTCTTTCAAATCCCAACATGAACAGATATGAGGATGCACTGGAATGTTTTGAGCAGGCACTAAGACTAGTACCAAATGATCCCGGCGCTCTATCACTCAAAGGATATTCACTTGACAGTGTAGGCAGATACCGAGAAGCAATAGATTGTTTTGATAAAATTCTTCAAACCCAACCAAAGGAGACAAACATCATAATAAACAAAGGTCTTGCCCTATCCCATCTTGGAAAATATGATGAAGCCATAGCGTACTTTGATACGGTACTAGATTACGAGCCAGACAATTTTTTTGCCATGCAATTAAAGCAAGAGGCTGTAAATAGTATGAAACGAGACTTTTTACAATGATTCATCTTGTTTGAACACCAAATTTGTAATCAGCACAAAATGTAACACACAACAAACTGAATGATTAAATAGTAAAAAATTAGAGTCTGGGTGTTGAATAAGAAAGACGCTCAAGGAATTGTAAAAGAAATACGTGCCATTAGCCAGTATGTCAGATTTGCAGGCGTAATAGACAGTAAAGGAAAAGTTGTAGCATACGAGAGAAGGCCAGGACATGAGCCATTACTTAGCATAAAAAATACATCAGACCAGTTTTCACATCTTGCAATCAAGACCCGTATGGCATCCCAGTTCAACAAACAACTCGGCGACGTACAATTCATGTGGGAGGAAAGAGAAAAGGTGCAGACCATCTCTTTTGCACTGGGCAAAAATACCGTATGGGCATCAATAGATAAAAAAGTGATTCGCTCCGAAGTGCTCAGAATAATAGACAATTGCTTACCCATTGTAAGGAAATTTTCATAAAATCATGAACAAGTCAATTCCAATAATTGCAGTGACTCTGGCTCTTTTATTTTCCACAGGTTTGGCATATGCAACAAGTCACAATACTTCAATGTTTTCAGACGCAACAAGATATGCCGATTCAAACTCTTACAAAAATGCCAACTATAGTTTTTCCATCCAGCCTCCCCTGAACTGGATAATTTTGCACAACTTGCCTGCAAACATGTCAGGCAATGCCATAGTAGTATTTTCAAATAATGACAAAACCCAATATGCAACATTTGGGATTTATCACAGATATATCGCACAAAATGTCATAGATCAAATAAACAGCCATTCAGATAACGACATCCTTGCCACAATCGACCAAGAGCTAACAAGCCCAAGTATAGATTCCAAGACAAAAATGTACGGCGGAGTGGTGGATAGATTCAATGATGGAGTTCGTGTTACCGCCAATTCTGTTACCCAATATACAATGGACAACTCTACATCATTTAGTGAGAACATATTTTATTATCTTAACAATGGAAATCAATACACGTTAGCTTTGACAAGCAACCCAGCAGGCATTGACAAAAATTCACAATTCTTCGAAGATTCCGCAAATACATTTCTAGTCACTCAGACTAACCCAGTTCCAGAATTCCCCATTGCCTTGATTATACTGGCATCAGGAATGTTCTCAATCATCTTAATTTTCAGGGCAAAGGGCTTTGCTGGAATGATAGATCGTACTTGAGGTAAAACACATCCCATGAGCGGCCATGGCATGATTGTATGTTCGGTCAAACAT
>CAMLDG010000083.1 GCA_946478655.1 uncultured Nitrosotalea sp. | reverse complement strand
CCCGTCAACTGGAGTCATACTTCCACTCTATGTCCATCCTGGAAGTACATGGCATGATGTGATAAAAGAAAAAATAAAACATCACAAAGTACCGATGATAGTAATAATTAATCCTCTTAACGGTTCAGGGCAAGTAAAAAATGACGATTATGTAGATGGGATACAAAAAATGCAATCACGTGACATATCTGTATTAGGTTATGTGTATACAGACTATGGAACAAGAAATAGTACGGATGTAAAAAATGAGATAACAAACTACAAGAACTGGTACAATGTCAACGGCATATTCTTTGATCAAATGTCAAATGTACCGGGAAATGAAATCTATTATGCAAACCTTACACATTTTGCAAAATCACTTGGTCTTACATTTACGGTTGGTAATGCAGGAGTTGATACAAAGCCAAGTTATATCAAAACCGTAGACAATATTGTAATTTATGAAAAAAACACATTGCCTCCCATTCAATCTCTTGCAGGATGGCACAAAAATTATGACAAAAATAACTTTTCAATCATAGCGTTTGAGATTGATAATCTGGACAAGTCATTTGTATTTGATGCCTCAAATTCGGTTGGTTACATGTATGTGACAAATGGTGTGATGCCAAATCCGTTTAATTCCATTCCGCCTTATTTTGAAGATCTAATGGATGCACTAGATGCTTATCCTCCTATGACTCATCATGCTGTTGTTACTTCACATGACAAGCATGATGTAGACCACTAGCTGTACACGCAAAAGTAAACTTTCTTAGTATGATAGCTAAGTATCATTAATATTGAATTAATTTTTCCGTAACGGTATTGTCTCTTCCTCAACGTATTGTTGTAGAAATAACAGAGATGCCACAGCTCAAAAATCCATCTCTTATCTGCGGATTTCCAGGAAGTGGTTATGTCGGAAAACTTGCAATCGATCACATGATTGATGAATTAAAAGCAGTTCCATTTGCAAACATGTTTTCATCATCATTTCCTCCCCAGGTACTGATACAGTCAGATGGAACAACAGATCTAATGAAAAATACATTTTACTATTCCAAGGGAGTAACAAATGACCTTGTTTTATTAAGTGGAGATGCACAGCCTGTGACTCCAGAAAGCGAATATGAAATGGCAGAAGAGATTGCAAAAATTTGCGAAAAACTAGGAGTAAAAACAATCTATACCCTTGCTGCATACATCACTGGTGCATTCTCCAAAACTCCCAAAGTCTATGGAACAAGCACCATCCCAAAAATTGTAAATGAATTCCAAAATTATGGCGTCTCTGTAATGAACAGCGGAAGCATAACCGGAATGAACGGACTCATAATTGGTGTGGGAAAGCGAAAAGGGATAACAGGAATCTGCCTTCTTGGCGAAACATCTGGATATGTTGTAGATGCCAAGGCATCAAAAATTGTACTTGAAACACTAGTCAAGATGACAAACCTAAAACTTGACTTGACAGGAATCACAAAAAAAGCACAAGATACAGAACATCTTGTAAAGACAATCGAGGAGCAAATGGGGGGACAAAGAGCTGGAGGCGATTCGCTACCAATGCCGCAGCATGATAAAAAACTAGGATACATTAGTTAACCATGAAAAAACGTGGACCAATAGTTGCAATTGCAGGAGCTGTGATGATTGTGATTGCTGCATCTATTGCATATTCTGTCATGCCCCAAATGCCATCTGACGGTTCTGGTGCAGATTTTTTTCCATCACCAGAAAGTCTCTTTGATAATGTGTCTGATAAAGTAACACTTGATGCGGGAACCGTCTACACTTTTTCGCATACTGCAACCTCCGCCCACGTGCCCTTGATGTGGGGAGTTCACATTATGGATTATAACCCAAATGATGTAGTCGCAATATCGATTTCAAATATCTTCGGAGACAAGTTTGGTTCATTTACAGACAATGACCCAGTTTTCATAAAATCATTTGATGTGCCAAAGGCAGATACCTACAGTTTTAACGTAGAAAACACGGGCAAGGAACCAATTACTGTAGTGATGTTGTTCACCGAAAACCCTGAAAAGTCAACGGCATTGACTGACCCCAACTCGCCATTTGTCAAAAACATATTGCCATTGGCAGAAGCCGGATTCTTGTTGATTATTGGAATTATTGTAATACTAGCTGGCGCAGTACTTAGCGTAATAGATTGGAGAAAGGGGAAGAATCAATCTAGCAACAGATATGTCTAAAATTCTAATACTACTAGTTTTCCAAACTTTCCAACATTGAGTGCATTTTCGCCTCTGAATGTGGAAATGTATCCGTTTTCGATTCTTACTTTGGAACCTTGTTTTACCATTTTTATCTGTGCATCCCACAAGCTGAGCTTTATCTGTCCGGTTTCATCTTTTAGCTGTGCATCTGCGACTTGAGCCTGTCCACCAGTTTTTAGGTTTACAGTTCTTGGTTCGCTAATGCTTTCGATTACACCCTCGATTGGTTCTAGCTTGTTTTGTGGTCTGTTCAGTTGGTCTATGCTTGGCATTTAACAAAATTTTCCATTCTCAAATAATAAGTGTTTTGATAGTATTTCTAAGATATCAGGGTTTGATTCTTTCAATATTGATAAAAACAAGGAATACTCATCTATGTAAATGCTAGATGAAAACAAAGTAAAACAAATCATTGAAGAACAATTTCAACGACTGATCAGAGAAAATCCAAATGGTCGCAATGCATCAATCGAGGACAGATTACAAGCACTCGAAGATAGACTAGAAAACATTGAAGAAAAATTAGGAATTTAGAAGATACTAATTTTTCCATCTGATTTATCAGATTTGTAATGATTTCATTTGGAAATTATCTGACCTTTCAACCACTGGGCAATCTGTTTTGTTGCCGCGTTGTGTGACATGTCAATTATTGGCAGAAGGACATTGTTGTTGTTATTTTTTAGATATTGCTTGTATTGTGGCATCTCAGTGTATTCTATTGCCGCAAAATGTATCTTGCCTTCAATCTGGTCCTTGATTATCTCAGGTGTGGGAGGAAAACCTTGTGGCTCATACAGTATGCCATCTGCCCAGCGTGCTGGAGGTGCAGAACTACCCAATGGAACATTGTTGGTCTTTATGCTTAGAAAGTCCTCAATGCTGTTGACCTTGACGAGCTCATGAATTATTATCTCATTTATTGGCTGGTGCTTGATAATTACCATGTTTCTAAAGAACTTGGCTGTATCATTTAATGGATCCGATCAGTTTTGAACTTTGGACTCAGTATGACTGGAGAACAAGGATTATCATTACAACTGTAAATGCCGTAAAAATGGAGCCGATTCCTATTGCCATCTTGGTGTTTCTGCTCATGTCTTTTTCTACTTTTTTCGCTAATTTAAGATATCTCATAAATTCCAGTATCAGAATTCAAACCTGATTATTTGATCAGATTTTAAATAAGGTGACAATAAATCTAGTCTTCATGAGCGAACAGCCACGACAATTTTTCAATTTTTCATTTTTCAAGGTAGATCCAAAATGGCGCTGGATGGCAGATCTTGCAAAAGAGGAATCGGCAAAAGAAGTAGAAATCGTTCTTAAAAATTCACAAATAAAGTACAGGACATATTCTACTCTGGGCCTACGAGATGATGCAGAGTTTCTGTTTTGGTTTGTATCTGATTCTGTTGAAAAAATTCAAGATGTCGTATCAAAACTATACCTTACAGTTTTCGGAAAATACATTGTACCAACTCATGTGTATTTATCCAGCACAAGACCGTCAATGTATGCCAATAATCCAACAACGCGTGGTTGGCTTGGTGGAGAGGACCAGAAAAAATACGTTGTAGTATACCCTTTCATAAAAACACGAGAGTGGTATCTGTTGCCTCTTGACAAAAGAAAAGAAATGATGGCAGAGCACATCCAGGTTGGACACAAGTATCCAGAGGTCTTGCTCAATACGACATACTCATTTGGAATACACGATGAGGATTTCATGCTTGCATTTGAGACTCAAGATGTTCGAGCTTTCCAAGAGCTGA
>CAMLDG010000082.1 GCA_946478655.1 uncultured Nitrosotalea sp. | reverse complement strand
CGTTTGTGAGGTCAATGTATCCCACATAGTTTGAAGCACTACTGAGAAAACTTGTAGATATAGAATTTACACCAAAGGCAATCATGGAAAAGTTGCTCTTGTCATAGCTTGTGTGCCAGCTTTGGAGTGCAGATATCGGAGGAAGGCCTGCATCTTCGTATATCATGAGATTGTCTACCGTTCCAATATAGGAAGGAAGGGTATCTGTTCCTGGATTACCCACAGTCATGGTGTATCCAAGTGATTTTGCATAGCTTGTTAGGCCAGAATAGTAACTTTCTGGACCGGACCAGTTTGCCATTTCGTCAAAGAATATTCCGTCTATGTTATACAGGCTCTTCCAGGTATTCATTACAGACTTGACAGAGCTTGCAGAGTTTGATGCATACCCTGTTGCGTCATAACCTAGTACGACGACTCCTGCAGCATGGAGTTTTTGTATCCCGGACACATAGTTTGCATCTCGAGAACTGCCTGGACCATTATTTGGATTAATTATTGCTACTACAGGTACTGATGGGTGTGCAGATTTTGCCTGGGCAACTACATCCCATGTACTATCAGGATAAGTGTAAAGTGCGATCATTACCCCCGTTGATGATGCAGCGTGAGCTTGGTGTGGTAGAACAGTTAATGGAGTTGTAACAAGCAACAAGATTGCAAGCATCCCCAGAAATCTACTAGAAGATTGTTCTATCATGTTATACCTCATAATTGTTCTATCATATAAAATAAAGTCGTACAAGAAACATGAATTCAAGTTCCATTTTAAAATTTAATCATAGAAGATTTTACCATAAGACAAGTACTGTGTATTTATGTTAAAGTAAATAAATTAAGAATATAATTTGAAAACATGAAACGATCTAATATTTTGGTGACAGCATCAGGTGGAATAGTTGCACAGGGAATTATAAAATGCCTCAGGCTTTCAAACAAACAAAAAAAGTCCAGTACAAATTACAAAATATTTGCAACAGATGTTAGTGCTAAAGCTCCCGGACTTTACAGAGCGGATGCAGGAATTTTGGTTCCACCCGTTACAGCTGCACATTACCTAGATTTTATCATGAAAACATGTATTGCAAAAAAAATAGATGCAATTTTCATAGGCTCTGATGAAGAACTAGTACCACTAACTATGGCAAAACGTGAGATAGAGAACAAAACAGGCACAATTGTCATATCAAATCCCATGGATGTAGTGCTAAAATCAGGCGACAAGTGGAAAACATGTGAATTTTTAAGGAAAAATGGCCTGCCTTGTGCTGATTCATCTCTTCCACAAGACCGGGAAAAATTCCTCAAGGAACACAAATTTCCCATAGTTGTAAAACCAAGAGAGGGCCACGGCTCTTTGCATTTTTATCTTGCCAACAATGCAAAAGAGTTGGATAATGCCGAGAATGCAATCAGAAATGCTGGATGGCGACCATTATTACAAGAATATCTCGATGGAAAAGATTCGGAATTTACAACCGGTGTAACTGTGAGCAATGACGGAAAAGTAATGTCATCAATCTCAATGAATAAGACCCTAAAGAGCGGACAGACCTACAAGGCATTCATAGACAGCTACAAGGATATTCGTAGATCTGCAGAACAAGTGACACTCAAGATAGGTGCAAGAGGAGCTATTAACATCCAGGCAAAAATGGTCAAGGGAAGACCAAAAATATTTGAGATCAATGCACGGTTTTCTGCAACAACTCCACTCAGAGCAGTTGCCGGCATAAATGAACCAGATATTGTTTTTCGCAACATGGTACTAGGAGAGAAGATTCGCATGAAAGAATACAAAAAGCTAGTATGCATGAGATATTGGAATGAAGTATACATTCCATATTCTACTTATAAAAAAACAGAGCATGACAAAAAAATAGAACGATCAAACTCGTTCATTCCAGATTACTTTTGATTTTTTGAAAAATTTATTTTGTCACATCAATCTTGAAAACAGTATACTGCCTGCCTTCTTGACTACCTTATTTGCATAAATTGTAGATGTTACTCCTAAAAATACTGATGCTATAAGATATGCAAATACCAAGTTTTCAAATCCATATCGTGCAAATAGGATTCCGCCTACCAACACTATCAATGCAGATATCATTGCAACAACTGCAAGAAATTTTATCTTATTTGTGAGCATCAAAAGCAAGGCATTAGCAGTAAAAAAAGACAGGAATACATTCGCAATAGAGGCAACTTGAAGCACATGTATGCTGGTATGCGAGAATGCCACATGTGACATTACATATGGCTCTGCGAGATTAAGAACTAGAGCAGTTGTAACAGATGAAAATATTGTTACCAAAAGCAGTTTTTTATACATATTTTCGATATACTTGACAAGTACATTTGCTTGTGAAACCTTGATCGTTATGCTAACATTATTCATGTGCATGTGAACGGGTTCCATCATGACATACTGGATAATGGAGGCAGGAAGTAATACAACCAAGGCCAGATCTGCCCCCGCATGGTATACAGAATTAAACGCAAATGGAAGCCCAAGTCCTTCCTTGATGACCAACGGATTGTAGATCCAAGATAAAATTCGGTCTGCAAACATTGTCACAAGGTAAAATGTTCCATAAAGTGAATACATTGTGACTTCCCAGAGCTGAACGATAAATTTTGATTTTATAGTTTTGTCAGTTCTGCTTATCGGATTGTAAAAGTGTGGCTTGTCTGCAGATATAGTCACAGTATTAACTTTCAGTAACTTGTAGTGTTGATAGACTGAGAAAATCGACAGTGCAACAAAAGCAGTTACTAGTCCAGCAAAATATCTTGTGACATTATCAGAAATTATCGGACTGCCAAAATAATAAACGCAAAGTAATGATGCAAAGGCAGCAGAGTATGCCACAATTAACTGTCCTAGTTTCTTTAGCGCATAAATTATCATGTAGCTTGCACGGTGTAGTGATACAGTAACTGTACTTATTGCCATGATACCGACAAGATTTGTTGGAATTCCTGTAACATATCCAATTGCAAATAGTGCACATACAGCTGCAGACAAGACACCTCCTACAAGACAATAGGTACGTTTCTGTAGTCTTTTTACTTCTCCCATGTTTGTTTGTGCAGTATAAAACAAAAATAGTCTATTGAAGACTTGAAGTGTTCCTTCAGTTATGACTAGTCCAAGAAAGACACCACTCACAAAGGCAGTCGTAATCTGAATCGGAAGTCCCCATGCCATCCATAAAGATACACCTGTGATAAACAACAATGCAAGAGAGCCAAGCCATGGGAAAATCATGCCAATGCCCTCCACTAGTCTTTTTTTCAGGCTTGGAATCTTCATAGTAAAAGACTCTATGAACAGATCTTTGCTTTTTCCTCTTGTCTCATACATATCAAGAGAATCATAGATATGATTTGCAAGGGCATGAAAATCTGCAAAACCAAACTGCATCAAAGTTTCTTTCCTATAGCCCAAACATTCCAACAAGACCACAATGTCTGCAGTGTTGTTAACGTTAGGTTGTACTTCAATTATTGAACGAGCAACTTTTTGTTCAAATATTCTTGATTCCCGTGATGTGTTTTGTGGTTTTGTTGTAAGCAATTTTTCTACCTCAGATTTTACCTGGCAATCTCAGTTACAAGTTTTGACTGGATGTGTTTTACAACATCTGCAAGACCGCCAGAGACTGTAATTTTCGGTGCAAACCCAATGGCTTTCATTATCTTTTCAGCATTAGCAAGACCAAATTTGACATCTCCTGGCCTTGGAGGATCAAATTTGTGCGATATTTTTTCTGTGCCTGTCACAGATTTTATAGTCAAAAGCAATTCCAGTATGCTTGTAGGATTACCGGTTGCAACATTGAACATTTCTCCTGCAGCATTTTTCGAGTCCATGCAAAGCATGTTTGCCTGTACGATATCCTTTACATTTATGAAATCTCGTGTCTGCAAGCCATCTCCAAATATGGTCGGAGTCTGTTTATTCATCAGTTGATTTATGAAAATTGTAATAACTCCACTGTAATCATTTAGTTTTTGTCG
>CAMLDG010000081.1 GCA_946478655.1 uncultured Nitrosotalea sp. | reverse complement strand
AATGCATCTTCCATGTCTCCTCCTTCGATTGCTCGTCCCCACAAGTTTTGATCAATACTGAATTTTTTTGCAGCATTATCAATTGGTATATTGTGTTTTTTTGCATATTTTAATTCAACATCCCGTGTAAGATTGAGATCACGTATTGGTGCAATAATTGGAAGATTAGAACCTGAACGGTATGTCACATCAAATCTTACTTGATCATTTCCTTTTCCTGTACATCCATGTGCAAGTGCTGACGCATTTTCTTTTCTTGCAATTTCAACTACCTTTTGTGCAATAAGTGGACGTGCAAGTGCAGTTGCAAGACAATATTTTTTTTGGTATAATGCATTTGCTTTGATTGCTGGAAAAATGAAATTGTCTACAAACTCTTGTCGTGCATCAATATTGTAATGTTTTAAAACACCAAGACTTTTTGCCTTGGCTGAAATCTTTTTTAGATTGTCTTCTTGGCCAACATCGACTGTTACTGTTATGACATCAAGATTGTGTTTTTCTTGAAGATATTTTATTACAACCGAAGTATCAAGTCCGCCAGAGAAAGCTAGAACTGCTTTTCCTTTCATCATCGAGGTTTTCTGTGATCAGAATTTAGCATTTATCTTTTATGATCATACAATCGATCTAGTTTTTTGTTTTGGGAAAATGACAAAATTGGTTTTTTGTCATGTGAGATAAAACAAATTAGTCCAAGCTAAAATTCGATCACTATTTAAGATAAATATTATAACGACGTTATATGAAAACCGTGCCTCATATGGCGATATTAGTTTCAACTATCTCTGGAATTGATGAGGGGGATTTTGTCTAATGACAAAACTACAGGCCAAAAACATTGTAAAGCACTTTGATCATAATGGAAACTCTGTAGTTGCACTTGATGGCATCAATCTCAATGTTGAAGAAGGCGATTTCGTATGCATCGTAGGACCGTCTGGATGTGGAAAATCTACATTTCTGAATATTGTGGCAGGTCTTGAAAAGCCAGACTCTGGCGAGATTTTATTAAATGGAAATCCAATCTCTACCCCTGGTCCTGATAGGACGATGGTCTTCCAAGAGGGTGCGCTCTTTCCATGGCTCAAAGTAATTGATAATGTAGAGTTTGGATTAAAGATGGCTGGGATTCCAAAAGATGAACGCAGGGAAATATCTCAGAGATATCTTGACATGATGCAGCTTACAAAATTTGCAGACTCGTATATCTATCAATTATCAACTGGAATGAAACAAAGGGTTGCAATAGCACGAGCACTTGCAATGGATCCTGAAATTCTTTTGATGGATGAACCATTTGCAGCACTTGATTCTCAGACAAGAGATCTGCTTTTGGTGGAGCTGCAGCTAATTTGGGAGAGAACAAAAAAGACAATAATATTTGTCACACATAATATATCAGAATCTGTAATACTTGGAAATAAAGTAGAAGTATTCAAAAACAGGCCTTCAAAAATTAAAAAAGAGATACTAATTGATTATAGACGACCACGACTTGCGGAAGATGAGAATCTTCAAAAATATTATCATCAAATTCTTGATGAGCTAAAAAGCGAAGTAATTGCAAGAACAAAGGATGACGCGCAATGACTGGAAATATGCCATTAAAAAAATCTCGAGGCAATATTGATGATGCTGCAAATGCCGCCTTGTTGGTATCTGTATTCATTGGAGTATGGCAAATCGTATTCATGCTCGGAATTTGGCCGCAAATCTCTCTACCTTCTCCTGCAATGGTTGCACAGACATTTGCCAAAATAATACTGAATGGGTCATTACCTCAAAGTGTGGGAATAACACTTGCAAGATTGTTAGGTGCCTTTGCAGTCTCAATCACTCTTGGAACCCTGATTGGGTTTACAATGATAAAATTCAAGGGCTTTGGAAAGACGCTAAACTCATTTTCTGCAGGGTTATTGTCATTTCCAAGCATTGCATGGGTGCCGTTTTCTATACTCTTGATTGGGTTTGATGAGTTTGGAATAATGTTCGTAGTTGTTATGAGCTCAATTTTTTCAATCATGATATCGACGTATAGTAGTATCAGAAATATTCCAACAATCTACATTGATGCTGCAAAAAATATGGGTGCACAAGGGGTATCACTATTTCGACATGTTACCATTCCGGCAGCTACTCCTTCTCTTATAATTGGTCTAAGACAGGCGTGGTCATTTGCATGGCATGCTATAATTGGTGCAGAAATCCTGATGTCCATTGTAGGTCTTGGCCACATTCTGTCAGTAGGACGTGAATTTCTCGACATGAGTCAGGTGATTGCAAGCATGATAACCATATTTGCAATTGGTTTGCTAGTAGACAGATTTGTTTTACAAAAATTAGAAGATAAAATTAGAAAAAAATGGGGATTGGATAATCATAGATGAGTTCTATAGTATCAGAGCGAGGTTGGGATAATTGGTAAAATCTGGACTAAAGTTTGGAATTGCTGGTGTAATAATTGCAATCGTAATTGTACTCAGTCTTACGTCACACCCTTTGACACAATCCTCATCTGTATCTACAAAAAATGATGTCCTAAGACTTGGATATTTTCCAAACATAAACCACGCCCAAGCTGTGATAGGAGTTGGCAACGGTGACTTTCAAAATGCACTTGGAGATGTAAAAATTGAATCTCAAGTATTCAATGCAGGACCTGCTGCCGTAGAGGCATTATTTGCAAATAGAATTGATGTTGCATATGTAGGTCCAAACCCTGCAATCAATGGGTATATCAAAAGTAATGGTCAAGGACTCAAAATAATAGCCGGTGTATCAAGTGGAGGTGCAGTCTTTGTTATACGAAACGACTCTGGAATAACAGATGTACGTGATTTTGCAGGCAAGAAGTTTGCTTCTCCTCAACTTGGCAATACACAGGATGTTGCATTACGATCTTATCTGCTAAAGAATGGTTACAAGACTACGGAAAATGGAGGAAACATAACAATTCTTCCTGCAAAGACTTCGGATATTGTTACGATGATGTCAAAAAAAGACATTGATGGAGCATGGGTGCCAGAACCGTGGGGAACTATACTTGTCAAGAAAGCAAACGGCAAAATCCTTCTTGATGAGAGAGATTTGTGGCCAAACGGTAAGTTTGCCACCGCGTTAATAGTTGCAAGAACTGATTACTTGAATAGCCATCCTGATGTTATACAAAAACTATTGGAGGCTCATGTAAAAGAGACCGTAAGGATTAACAATAACAAAGATGAATCCATAAAAGATTTCAATATTCAATTACAAACTCTAACTGGACAAACAATTCCAAATGATGTTATCTCTAATGCCTTTACTAGGATGGATATTACATATGATCCTGTAAAATCCTCTGTTTCCAAGTCTGCTCAGGACGCATTTGATCTAGGATTTTTGGGAGACAAACAGCCTGATCTATCGAACATATTTGATCTGAGTATACTAAACAAAGTATTGCAGGCACAAAACTTGCCTGTGATACCCTAGTCCTTTCTCTTTTTCCAAATTATTATGCTGATTGCAGCTGCTACAATTGGTATCATTACTAAAAGAATACTGTTACTTGATGGAAATTCTGGAATTACACTTGGTTTTCCAAATCCGGAGATGGCAATGTGCATTGTAGACTTTGGTTGTATATCAAATGCAACATGCCAATATCCGTCTGAATCTTTGCTTTGAACAAAATCAATCATTTTTCCGTCTGCGATTACCGAAAATTTCTCATCACCTGTTTCTTCTGGAAACATAAAGTTTACAAACCCTGAATCTGGAAATGGATACCTAACGGTTGCTGTAATACTATGTGTAGCATCATCATATTTGGTATCTACCACAGAACCTGAAGTGAGATATGTGAAATTGTATGGTCTACCATCTTTGATAACTGATACTGGCATGGTTGGATCATCACCTACCACAAAACAGCTATAGTAACTTACCATTGAGGCATGTTGTGGATCCGGATACATTGAAAATGCAATCTTTTCTCCTGGATTCATTTTCTCAATTGTCTCAACGCTCTTTCCAACATCTAAAAACTTGCCATCTTTGCCATAT
>CAMLDG010000080.1 GCA_946478655.1 uncultured Nitrosotalea sp. | reverse complement strand
TTTTTTCATGGTTCTTTCAAGCCACAGATTTTGTCTATAACCAATCTCACCCTCGTCCCTGTCAGGTCTTGCAGTGCCAAGTGTTACAAGTACAGTATCATCTTCTAGTTCATTTACAGAGTCAAAGGGAAAGTATTTTTTGAATAAGAGATATCCCGTGTTTCTATAGTCATGGTTTCCACTCATTGCGATTATCTTTTCAGTCTCAAACTGTGAAAACTTGGCCTTGCATTTTTCATATTCCTTGAGGAGTCCCTCATTTGTAAGATCGCCTGTTGCTACAATGACTGATGGTTTTAATTGATTTATCTCTTCTACTGCAAGGTCAAATGTTTCTTCTTTGAATTGCGCACCAACATGAATATCGGATATCTGTACTATTTTCATAACAAAATATTCAATCAATGAGGAGTTTAAGCTTTGGGATTTACAATTAAAAAATTTCAAACAATTTTCTAGTTAGAGTTAAATATACTACTACTACAATTTCGCCTGATTTGGGAAAAAAGGCAGCAATAATCAGAGGGGACGGTATAGGCCCAGAGATTGTTGATTCAATGTTAAAAGTATTGAAGGCATGTAACACTCAAACTGAATTGGTTTTATGTGAAGCAGGTTCTGAACAATGGGAAAAACACGGTGGGGAAACATACATTCCAGATGCGACCATGAAGATCCTAGAAAACTCTGATGCTGGTTTCAAGGGACCTACAACTACCATTCCAAAACCAAATTCTCCAAGAAGTGTTGCAGTAACTTTACGACAAAAATTTGATCTATATTCAAACATTAGGCCAATTAGGACTTACAAGAGAATAACGCCTGACAAGACACTTGACTTTGTGTGTTTTAGAGAGGCAACAGAAGGTCTCTACACAGGAATTGAGTTCAAGATATCAGATGATGCTGCAATTGCAATTAGAAAAATAACAAGGCAGGGAAGTAGTCGTTTTATCAATTCTGCAGTATCATGGGCAAAAAAATATCACATGAACAAAATGGTTGCAATAACAAAGAGAAACATTCTCAAGGTTACCGATGGAATCTTTTGGGAAGAAGTAGAAAAGGCTGCCAAGGCAAATCCTGGAATATCAGTTGAAGAACTATACATAGACAACATGACACAGCAACTTGTCATAAAACCCGAACAGTTCAACGGTTCAGTCTTGATAAGCACCAACCTCTTCATGGATATAATATCAGAGTTGGCGTCAGGCATAATTGGCTCCATTGGACTTGTCTATTCTGCAAACATGGGAGACAGGTTTGCCATGTTTGAGGCAGCCCACGGGAGCGCACCCTCATTCAAAGGACTAAACAAGGTAAACCCAACTGCTGCAATTCTATCAGGAGCATGGATGGTAGAATATCTTGGAGAGACTCACATCAGAGATGCAATATTTGCTGCAACTGATCAAGTCATCAATGAAGGAAAATATGTAACATTTGACATTGGTGGAAATGCAACTACGACACAGATGACAGATGCCATAATAGAGATTGCAAAACAGAAATTAAGAAAATAGTCTAGCATTCAAACTAGATTTTGACAATACTAGAATAGATACTATTGATGCAATTAAAATAAGATATGACATATGACTAAACTCTGGAACACTTGCAGTGTTGTCATTTATTGTAAAGTTTGGTTGTGTTATCGGAGCAGATTGGTTTTGGACTGGTGTTGACTGAGGAATAGTTATCAGATCAACTGACCTGTCATCATTTGCATTCATGTCACCTGCGGTATTTGCAGAATTTGCATCAAAGAACAATTGATATTGTCCATTTACTGGATTACTCCACGTAAATGTTACAGGAACACTCTGTTTTACAGGTACATCCAACTTGACAAGACCGTTATAAAAGAGCGAAGAGTTGTTTGTTATTTTTAGTGTAAATATTATGGAACTTGCATCCGCATTTCCAGTGTTTTGAATCTGTTTTGTTATCACAATACCATTTGATGTATAATTTTGTTTTTCAATCTTTAATGAATCTGGAACCCAGGAAAGTTCTGCATGTGAGAATTCCTTTGTTACCACAACAACTCCAGATGGCCGCATGTCAGTCTTGTCATAATAGCTATATTTTCCCACAGTGCCAAAGAACTGGGTAAATGACTTGCCAGGCAATATGTCTCCACTGTCAAATACCCCCTGTGGACCATAGTTTGAGGTTCCAGTTGTAGCAGTGTGGGTCTTGTTGTCTTGATTTACCCATGTGACCGTATTCCCTACAGCAACATTTACCTGAAATGGTGTATAGCATGACGGGTTAGGCGTGCAGTGGTTGTTGGATGTATCATTTACTATGATCACTTGAGTATCAAGTGCTTGTGCATTTGTAGCAGATGCGGTATAAAAAATAGCAGCTATCACAACAGCATAAACCATATGATGAAATCGCAATAACATCAATTTTGCTTCTTTACAGATAAAGTAGGTGTACTTGTTATAAGAAAATCATATTAGGGCTTGATTTTTTGTACATTCGATTATAATCAACTCTTCATAGAATAGTTTCTTTTTTGCTACAATTGTAACATGAAACCCAAGAGACTCTGCCAGTTGCACAAGTGTTTCATACTTTGCAAGAGAAGAGGTCAGAAATACCATCTTGCCATTTTTTTCAATTCGTGAGCTGGCAGATTTTATTATCATACTTGGAATAACAGTGCCATCATGGAGTCCATCCACTGCTGGGTCAAGCAACTCATCAGATGGTAGATACGGCAAGTTGCACACAACTAGATCAAATCTAGCATGTAGTGCATCAGCAGCATTGCAACAGATGCAATTATCAAGTGTCTCATGTGCCTTTACAAGAGCTGAAATATTGACATCGGTTGCAACAACAAGTGAAAAATTCTTTGACAGGACATTTGCAAGAATGCCAGAACCTGTACCAATGTCAAGTGCAGATCTTCCTTTTTTGTCTTTTAGATAGTCAGCAAAAAAGATAGAATCCTCTGCTGGAATGTAATAATTATTGTGGGATTCTTTTTGCAATGTCTATTATCTCACCATCTGGCATTTCTTCGAGTCTCTTATCAGAATCAATCTCTAGCCCCATCTTTTTTCCAATGTGTCGTATGGTCTTTCGTTTGAATGAAAATAGTTTGTTTACTGCATGTACTGTTTTATCAGACAGCACATGTTTTTGGATAATAGATATCACTACAGAGTCAACCTTTGGAGGAGGCCTAAAGTTTGTGTTTTTTACATCCATTATATTTTCAACCTCAAGACAATAATTTGCAATAACTGATATGGCTCTTCTTTCTTTGCCGTCTTTTTTGGCCAGTTTTTGGGCAAATTCCTTTTGGACCATTATTATGGCACACTTGAACTTTCTCTGAACAAGCCATTCTATGGCAGTACGGCTCTCAGAATACGGAAGGTTTGAGACAAGGACTGTAAATGCAACATCTTTCTTGAAGGCATCTCCTTTTTCCAAGACCAGGTTTGGAATATAAGAAAAAGCATCTTTTGCCTTGGAATACAAGACTGGGTCTTTTTCAATAGAGATGACCTGTTTTGCGTCTTTGCACAAGAGTGGTGTAAGTATGCCTTGGCCTGTGCCTATTTCAAGAACAATGTCATCTTTTGTAATACCAGCAGAGTCAACTATTGATTTTGCGATTGATTGTGATATTAGAAAATGCTGACCTAGTAACTTGCGCTTGATCATTTTCTAACAAAGAGACTCATCCTTGTTTCTCCTGTTATCTCTTCGATGATTCTCTTTGCAATCTGTTTTGCTGGCTCTTTTAGTCCAACTCTTTCCTGTAAATCCTTAAAGTCTGTAAACTTTTTCTTTTCTCGCTCTTCTAGCATTGTCTTCATGTAGGTCTTTCCAATTCCTGGGATCAGCTCAAGGGCATGTATTCTCGGAGTAAGTGGTTGTGCGTTATTGAGATAATCTACAAATCTTTTTTCATTTTGCATGACAATTTTTTCAATTACTGCATTTAGTTCACTCTGTGCTGAAGATGAAATGTGTTCATGTTCTAGTCTACCAAGCACTGAAAGTATTTTTGTTCTGCCTTCTTTG
>CAMLDG010000079.1 GCA_946478655.1 uncultured Nitrosotalea sp. | reverse complement strand
ACAAACCATCATTTTGCACACTGTTCAAACTACGGGACATAGTTATTCCGGTTTTGTTCTGGACATGAATCTACATTATGATCCAACTAGCATATCAAAAGTAGTATTCTGACCTGCCATTATCTTTACTGGACGTGCTAATTGATCTTTGGTATAAATGATATAATTTCCCGCAGGGAGTTGAATTGAATAATGTCCATGTGTGTCAGTATATGTTTTAGCCACTATTGTATGATCATTGTTAGAATAGAAATCTATTTCATAATTTTCTAAATATCCATTTGATTGTGCTATTCCTCGATGAGTCCATACAACACCAGAAAGAACTCCATTACCAAAGAAAAAGAAAATTAGCAAACTACCAATTATTACTATAGCAATACCTGATCCTAAATACAGATAGCCACGTTTCATGAGATCTTTATTTCATACTACCAATTAGTTTTTGCTAGCATTTTGAATTAGTGTAATCTATCAAGTGCTTCCTGAATCATTTTTTCTGTATCTTCCTTATCAGAAACCTCAAAGATAACCTTCTTGTATTTTTCATTCTCCAGTTCAACTGTAATACACTTGTCAGGATCATACATCTCATAGAAAAGTAAACCCTCCTTGCTCAAGAATCGCCCATCGACTACTAATTCTGGAATCCTTGTGCCAGCCACTTTTAACATCTTGAAATAATTCCAATCGGCTTTGGCGGTAGATACCGACTTGACGTGTTTTAACGGAATCGTAAGCTTACTCTTTAGGGCAAGCACCTTATCTACTCCGGTCAGGGTAAAGACCAGATTATCGTTTTCTACACTTATTTTTCCTGCCAATTATCTTAATTTTTACGCATATTTTGAATTAAAGTTGTCCATTTGTTATCTCCTTCAATCCTGATTCCTGCCATATCAGAAGGGTATAATCTCCCATACTTTCATGACCTAGGTTTGATCATCAAACTCTTTTGAATTGGGTCCATATGTCATTTTATTCAATTCCATTGACATGTTCAAGAATACCAATCCCTTTTCAGTTGGTCTGTAAAGATCGGTTCCTTCCACAAGTGTTATCAGTTTATTTTTTTGCAGAAATTCCAAATAGTCAACTAGTTGAGAATAAGAAAGATATGCTTTGTACATTATCTTTGTTTTTGAGGCACCCCCTCTTGCAGAATCCAACATCATGTTAGTGATTTCTGTTCTACTACGGTATTTCAACACATAGACTTGTACATCTTTCTATAAAGCGCTGATGATACTGTGTTATAGAACATTGTTTTGTTTTTTACTTACATTCCAGATCAAAGTTTATGTTTCTGTTATTTCCTTTGATTTTAAATCCACATGAGATTCACTTGGTGTTTTACTATCTAGCCTTAATGCAATCTTATGTAATTTAGAAAAACATCTTGCAGCCCCTCAAAATATACGAATTATAATTTACATTGAGTATTTCACTCCGTTCAGGTTTGAGATTTGTTATGTGAAGTTGGAGATTATAGGATGATGACGCCCTGCTACTCCCCATGCTATGGCAAATGCAGCTATGCTTGCCACCAATACGGCGCCGACCATGTGTGCTGTATCTAGTGGAAGACAACCGACGTTGTACACGTAAGCTTGCTCTCCACACGATGGTTGTTGTGCGAATGCTAGGCTAGTACTTGCCATGGCAAGTATACCTAGCGTCATACCAAGTCCAGCCAGTTTTGCTGTACCTACTTGAACCATGCATCATATACGACGTTGTAATATTTACGCTTGTCAGTTTTTCATCAAAACAAATTCGGAAGCTTCACAGTTTACTAGCGTTTGATTTAACGAAGCCTGATGAGAGTTCTTTTCACAATCATGCATACATTCCTAGTATGTTGAATGGTTTTGTCCATCTATTCCTACAAGGGTCAGAGTAGATTTTATCATCTGAATTTTTCTAATTCTCAAAGCAATTATCTTGTTTAGTTCCTCACGAGATGTTGATTCTATTTCAGCCACAATGTCATATGCCCCCATGATACCATGTGCTTCTTTTACGCATGATACTGTCCTTAGTTCATCTAGTACATGTTTTTCAGCACCGGTTTCGCAATTGGCCAAGACATATGCCTTTACCATGGTACCATTACAACATGGCTTCTATTATGATTATTTCTAAAGATCAAATACCCATATTTTGAATATAGATAATATCATCAGCACATCAACACTGAAAAATTAAGGGAATCTATGTTGCCGGCATAGATTCTGATTCAAGTTCATACAGGCTCTTCTTTGGGATTTTTTTATAATCTTCATGCAATATCATGCCTGAAAAGAATCCCATCACCGCACCATACAGAACATGCAGTATCAATGCACCCCAAATTATTGTACCCAGATGTGCTTTGAGCACAGACACTGCAAGATACTCTTGTCCGGATACGGCAGAGCTCGTTGCAGCATCAAGCGCTGGGATCATCAGGTACAAGGTGATTGGCATGAAAAATATTGCATACACCTCAAGTCCTGTAACACCACCTGCAAAGACTCCCTTCCACATGCTTCTCAAATACAGTGCTGGATGCAATACTGAGCACATGCAAAAGACTGCCCCGATTGCGGCAGCAGTTACCATGTGAACAATACTGCCAAACAATATGGCAGGTATTCCATGCAGCCCTACTGCAAGTCCTATCATCATGTAAAAGCTTCCAGGTGAAAGATTCAGACTGGAATCGATTCCAAAAAATGATGCAAGAAGAGCAACCCCACCTGCAATTCCTGCTACAGAGCCTGCTTTGGCCTTACCATACATCTCGTGCCGAGATATTGGCATCATACAATATAATGCACGCCGAAATATTTGAACTTGCTAGATGTGAAAAGACGTGATTTTATTGGGATACATACAGTATTTGATTTTGCACACTCATACTTCGACAAGTCTAGGTTGTGCTGGTTTTTTGAAATAGATCACGATGCAATCTTCATGTGTGTATCTGATAAGATCACATGAGGTTTTACAGAACCAGCAAACGCCTTTGCGAAACTTTTCATTTTCTTGCATGATACCATTACGTCACAGTGTTATCGATGATCAGACTTTGCCAAATCGCAATTTTGGATATACAAAGATCATGGAAGCAATGGAAATAACCAATACAACAGGAGCCAGAGAGCTAAATTCTGGTACTGCTTGGCTAGACACAGGCATCTCAGCAGCACTTGTTCCTATCAGTTGTATTGTATGCATGCTGTGATGATAGTTGATCTCAAGTGCAGTCTCAGATGGAGTATCGGATACAACAACAACTCCAGCAGAGTTGTATGGTTCCATGGTACCATCTACCATGACTTGGATCTGACCACCAAGCAATGATTTTGGAACAACGATATCAGATACTCCTCTTGTTCCGGTTTCACCCTGTACGTTAAACGATATTGTCTTGCTTTGAGAGTCAAACGAGAAGTCAGATACGGTAGAATTGCTAGAGATTCCAACATTAAAGTTGCCATCTTTTGTTGCTACCGAAAATTCATCAGGAGTCATAACTAGGAAGCTTGTGGATGAATCTAATTTTGCTGCAGTGGATACATCCAATGTACTTACAAGCCCAGCTTTTGTTTCAAGCGATGATTCTACAGAATATTTTCCAGTTGCATTTTCAGGCAGACTAACTGGAACAACATAATCACCATTGTTGTCTACCTGAGTCTCTTTAGTGTATACAATATTGCCATTTGGATCTTTGAGTTTGACAAGGACTAGTTCTGTTACAGAATTTCCATCAACACTGCTGACTGGTACAGTTGCAAGATATGCACCACCAACTAGATTAACCAATCCTGTCCAGATTGAACCAGATATTTTAACAGAGTCTGATGGTTTGTAGATCTCATATCCAGTTTGAGCAGTTACATAATTGTTTGAATCAGGATTTAGTTTTGCATAAGATGACATGTATGATGACTGTGTAGAAACAGTGTTTGTGTCAGACACGTTATTTTCGTTTGTCACAGTTCGTGCTTCTGGCTCATATTGGATTATTGCAGTTGCTACAGCGCTAGAAGATCCATACTGTGCATATACAGTA
>CAMLDG010000078.1 GCA_946478655.1 uncultured Nitrosotalea sp. | reverse complement strand
TCTAACGGTACTCAAACAATCGATGTAGTTGATACCACTGCACCAAAGATAATTGCACCACATGATGTTATAGTAAATGCAACAAGTTCCACTGGAACTATTGTAAATATTGGAAGCCCAACAGCTAGCGATAACGTAAAGGTAGCCTCAACAACAAACGATGCTCCAGCATTATTCCAATTTGGAAATACCACTATCACTTGGATTGCAACTGATGAATCTGGTAACAAGGCAAACGCCACACAATTGATTCAAGTTGTAGACAGATCACCACCACACTTGGTAATTCCTAATGACATCACAACTGATGCAACAGCATTTGCAACACCACTTGTGATAGGCGATGCAAACGGTACCGGAATAATAGACACAACTCCAAAGATAACAAGCAACTCTACAGGACTATTCCATATTGGTAAAACCATAATCCAATGGACTGCAATTGACAAGTTTGGAAACGAAAAGACACTAGATCAAACAGTTACAGTTCTTGCATGCGGAAAACCATCATCTGATTACAACTTGGTGATGGGAACAAATGGAACAGAAACACTAACCGGCTCATCTGTACCGAACTTGATAATTGGACTAGGTGGCAATGATGTAATCCACGAGGGTCCATCTGGAGATTGTGTAATTGCAGGTGACGGTAGCAACATCATCTACGCAGGAAATGGCACCAATACCATATACGCAGGCAACGGTGATAATATCATAAAAGGAGGAGCCGGAAACATGCAAGTCTTTGTAGGCACTGGACACAACATAATCCAGGGTGGCACTGGACAGAACACCTGTAGCCTTGGCAGTCCTTCAAACGATTTGGTTACAAACTGCCAGACAAAACTCCGCTAAATTTTTAGCACAATCCCATTTTTCCATATAGATTATAATTACAACCCGGTTCATTTCCATGTAAATGGCAAGCTCCAAGAACCTGTTTGCACGTGCCAAAAAATTCATCCCGTCTGGCATAAACAGTCCTGTGAGATACTATGACCCATATCCGTTCTTTGTAAAAAAGGCCAAGGGCAGCATGATATATGATGTGGATGGGAATCGTTACCTTGATTACTGCAACGCATATGGAGCACTGCTTCTTGGACATGGACGAAAAGAAATAATCACTGATGTAAAAAATCAACTAGAAAAGGGAACTCTATACTGTGCACCTACTGAGATCGAAGTAGATCTCTCTGAATTAATATCAAAAAATTTTCCATCCATGAATAAAGTCCGTCTTGTAAACACTGGCAGCGAGGCCACCATGACTGCAATTAGATTGGCAAGGGGATTTACAAAAAAGAAAAAAATAATAAAATTTGAAGGATGTTACCATGGTGCACACGATTATGTACTGGTAAAGGCAGGTTCTGGTGCAGCACACATTGGAATACCAGTATCTGAAGGAAGCTTGGATGAAGTATCAAAAAATACTCTTGTTGTACAATATAACAATTCAGACGAGTTACAATCATTGGTAGAAAAAGAAGATGATGTTGCAGCAGTAATTGTAGAACCAGTTCTTGCAAATATGGGTTTGGTCTTACCTGCAAAGAATTTTCTAAATGACATTAGAAAAATTACCCAAGAAAAAAACATTGTACTAATTTTTGACGAAGTAGTGACTGGATTTAGAATGTCTCCAGGTGGGGCTCAAAAATATTTTTCCATAAAACCTGACATAACAACACTTGGCAAGGCACTAGGAAATGGTTTTCCAATTGCAGCAGTGGGGGGAAAAAGTGAGATAATGGACATGCTCTCTCCTGAGGGTAAAGTATACCAGGCAAGCACATACGCAGGAAATCCCGTATCTGTCACTGCTGGAGTATCCTCTATCAAAACCATGAACAAACTCCAGTCAAAATTGTACCCAAAACTTGAAAAGAACTGTACCAAGCTGGTATCAGCAATTCATGATATGGCATCAGACATGAAAATTCCTCACCAGATTAATTCCATATCATCAATGTTTCAGATCTTTTTTACCGATGATAAAGTAGTAGATTATTCTTCTGCAAAAAAAGCAGACATGTTAAAGTTCAAAAAACTGTTTGAGACATTGCTAAAAAATAAAGTGTTTGTTGCACCATCACAATTTGAAACAGTATTTTTGTCATATGCACACTCTACAGATGACATCAAAGATACCATATCATCTTATGAAAAGGCATTGCAAGCGGTGAAATCATGAAGTATGTTATAGGAACAAGAGGCAGCCAACTTTCACTCACTCAGACAAACTGGGTAGTGTCAGAACTTAAAAAAAAATCTCCTGGTACTGAATTTGAGATAGTTACAATAAAGACACAGGGCGATACTGATGCACGTCCTCTTTTTACAATAAACCAAAAAGGAATATTTGAAAAAGAGATTGATAGGGCAGTGGCAGAAAAAAAAGTTGACTTTGCAGTGCATAGTCTAAAAGATATTCCTGCGGAATTACCAGACGATCTGGTTCTTGCTTGCATTCCAGTACGGGAAGAAGCAAATGATGTTTTTATCACAAATGATGGTACCACATTGAACACAATAAAAAAGGGGGCACTCGTTGGCACAAGTAGCTTGAGAAGAGCAGTCCAGATTATACGAGTACGACCAGATCTTGTGGTAAAACCAATCCGTGGAAACATTGAAACTCGAATCAGAAAAGTCCATGATGGAGAGTTTGATGGTATTGTACTTGCCCAGGCAGGTATCTCACGATTGGGCCTTGACGTGAAATTCCAAAAGTTATCCATGGATACGTTTCCACCCTCGCCTGGACAGGGAGCACTAGGCATCGTATCAAGGAAAGATAATGCTTCACTGATAGAGTTGCTGCAAAAAATCGAGGATCCCGAGACTAGAAATGCAGTAGAGGCAGAGAGGTCGCTTTCAATGTTTGTCGATTCTGGATGCAGATTTCCAGTTGGAGCGTTTGCACAAAGAGATAATGACCGACTAAAATTAAAAGTGATAGTGTATTCGATAGATGGAAGCAAATCTATAATGGTGGAAAAAGATTCAGAAACAAGCAAAGCAAATGATCTTGGTAAACAAGTTGCAACAGAACTCAAAGAAAAGGGAATTGCAGATATTGCAAAGGACTGGAGAGAAAAAGTAGAGGAATGGAATAGCAAATGACAGGCAAAGTTTTCATTGTTGGTGCGGGTCCTGGCGATCCAAAACTTATCACACTAAAGGCAGTTGAATCTATCAAGTCTGCAGACATTGTACTCTATGACAGACTAGTAAGCAAAAAAATAGTTGCCATGATTCCAAAAAGGGCTGAAAAAATGTATGTCGGAAGAGATGTCGGTGATGACTACAAACATCAAGATACAACAAATGATATGATGGTAAAATTTGCGAAAAAAAATAAAATTGTTGTAAGACTAAAGGGTGGAGACCCTTTCATCTTTGGACGTGGAGGAGAAGAAGCAGAATTTCTTCGCAAGCACAAGGTCAAGTACGAAATAATTCCTGGCATAACATCAGGTATCGGCTCTGCAGAATATTCTGGTATACCTCTTACACACAGAAAGTTTGCATCATCTGTAGTCTTTGTGACAGGCCATGAGGATGCAAAAAAATCCGAGGGTGTAGTTGACTGGAAGAGACTTGCAAAGGCAGTAGATACCATTGTAATCATGATGGGCCTCTCAAGGCTTGATATCATATCCAAGAAGTTAATCAGTGGAGGATTAAGCAAGAATACGCCTGTAGCAGTAATTCAAAATGGAACAACTGATGAACACAGGATGATCAAAGGCACTCTTTCAAACATATCTAAAAAAATCAGTGAGGCAAAGCCCCCGTCAATAATTGTAGTGGGCAAAGTGGTAAACCTCTCTGACAAGATAGGGTGGAGATGAAATGATGCAAGGAAAAGTTGTCGCTATTACTAGATCAAAGGAAGATTCTGAAGAGTTTACCAAGCTAGTGTCTAAAGCAAAGGCAAAGGCAATCTCGTTGCCAACAATAGAACTAGTAAGCAAAGGAAAGGAGATGGTTGACGAATTCCTAGATGCAGTCAAAAAAGATGATCCGGATTATTCTGTATTCATGAGCTCAAAGGCAGTCAAGCTCTT
>CAMLDG010000077.1 GCA_946478655.1 uncultured Nitrosotalea sp. | reverse complement strand
CAACAAAGCTGAAATGGTAAGTTCCGTTGGAATTGGAATAAAACTTGAAAACATACCATTGAAAAAAAGCCCTAGTAACCCATACTTTATGAATAATGTATCATGCAATACGGAATTTAGTATGTCTCCTAGCATCGCCTCAATTCCATTCTAGCTCATTTTAAATGAATTGCCATATTTTACATCGTGATCATAAATTGCGTTACCTATTTTTTTGAGAAGTTTTGCTTTTGATTTTTGTGCTTTCTTGTCATGACTGTAATCTTTTTTTTCTATCAAATCATGGAGACGCTCAAGTTCTATTCTTGATAGTGCATTGACTCCTCTTGTAAATACAATATCTAAAAGTTGTAACCTTTCAAGGTCTTCGCTGGTGTCTTCTGGCACACTGTCTGTATCTCTATCTTTAATATTTGTCTTGCACAAAAAAAGGTCAGGTGTTATACAAAGTATCGGTATCATTTCACAAAGACTATGTAAAGGTACAAGGGGATCTTATCGAAATTGGCATCATGGAAAAACCTGTAAACGGTAAGGCAAATCTCGAAATAGTAAAACAGATTGCAAAACACTTTGGAATATCAAAATCCTGTGTACGTATAGTTGCAGGAGCAAAGTCAAAAGACAAGATAGTCGAGGTTATGCAATAATTTCTCCAAACCCTAAAAAACAAGTCAAACACAAATCACTTTGTGATTAAATTTGTCATTTTGATGATTTTTGCTGTTGTGGTATTATCCAGTATGACACATCCTGGATATTCACAGGTTACAAAATCCAATGCTACGCTTGAAAATGGTGTATGGCATACAACGGTTGGAAAACAAGTGCAGGTGACAACCGATGTTGCAAACGGACAAGACAGGGCACAGCCATTTGCGTATATCGTCCAGATAGAAAACCAAGATGGAGTTGTGTATTCTTTATCGTGGATTACCGGAACACTTGATGCAGGTCAATCCCTTAGCCCCTCTCAATCATGGACTCCTACTGCTCCTGGTACCTACACTGCACAGATCTTTGTATGGGCAAGTGTGGGAAATCCAGATGCCTTGTCTCCTCCGCTTACGATGAAGATAATGGTAGATTAGCATCAGTTATAATTTAGAAATTCAAAGTATACCATGTGGATATCAAAAGGAGAATTCCAATCTATCTTGTTATTGCATTAGCCTTTGCCTTTACTATCTACTTTTTTGCCTCCCCGTTCATGTATGGTTCCGATCAAGGTGGAGCAATACCTTCACTCAACCAAAGCCCTGATTCCATTTCAACGCTGTCAAGTGACATTGATTCTTGTGTATCTGCACCGACTTCAGACTGTGATCAGGAAATGTTACAGATAAAAAATTATTGTAGTAATAATCGGGGCCAAAATATTCCGGTGTGCTCTGACGTGAGGGTGCAAGAGTACATTGACAGCAGGGGACTAGAACGTCCTGTAATAAACACTGGATAGTTTTTTTATTTTTGAGCTTCTTGCATGAATCTTTCCATGTTCTGCTTTACCAGTGGAATTATCTTCTTTGTTATGATCTGATGAAAATCATCTGCATCAGGATCAAATGATAA
The DNA here is from genome assembly GCA_946478655.1 of uncultured Nitrosotalea sp. The sequence continues at coordinate 2,533 of CAMLDG010000077.1, read as the reverse complement.
CAACAACACATGGGCAAGTCTTCTGTTTTCATCAGCAATTGGTATTGTTGCCCTGATTATCTTTGAATAGTGTGAGCTTGCATAAGAAATCTTTCCAAGCAGGTATTCCCATCTGAGTCTTGTATATTGTCTTGTTGCGGCAGTTATTGCATATTGGGCCCTCTCTTCTGGCTTCATGATTGGGGCAAGACCTGCTCTCTCAGATACACCCTCTAGTGTTCCATCCCCGTCTGCAATTCCTGCAAATCTAATTTTCTTGTCTAGTGCCACTACGCTTTTACAAAAGTCATCAAAAAATGCCATTCAATATTGAATATCTGTTAAGGTATATTTGCTTTCTGGGAAATTTCCCTTCACATATTGTCTTGTTTTATGCTAGCAGGTTTTGCCTTTTGAAATATGAAATTACATAACAACATAAAACCAATCCATATTCCAAGCATCAGTATGGGTGTATACTGACCTATGCACTGGCTGCAGACAAACCTGTTTACAAGAAATACAATTGCGCCTCCAACAAGTGCACCTGTTGTATAATCTAAAAGCCTCCACCAGAAATATTTCATTTGTTATCACATGGTATGTCCAAAATATAAGATTGATTTTGCATGCTAGGAAAAGTGTCGTCTAATGTTGTCAACTTCGATCTTAATCCATTCACAAAAGATCTCCCAAATGGCATCCGGCGTGGAATCGTATTGAAAAAAAGTAAACATCACTGCTGTAGAGGTACCATCCTGTAAGGAAATTATTCTCATGTATGCAGGTGTCATGTTGTTTTCCGTAGGTCCTGCATAGATGTCAATCAAACCTGCCTTCTTGTCTGTATCAAGTCTGATGAATACCTCTCCAATTGGTGTCATTGCCTTGTACTTGTTATCAACCAACGTGAGTTTGCTGACAAACTTTGTGGCCCACTTTGGAATGTTTTCAATATTTGATAAAAACTCAAAAACGCTGTCTCTTGGTACGTTGACTACACAAGTCTCAGTTACAGAGTTCAATATTTTGTGTCAAAATGTCGATTTATTAAATGGTATTCTGGGAACTGTAAAAGAATGACTCATAAATCCATGACTTGATTTATTGCAATATAATGTCTCTAAAACCAAAGAGTGCAGAAGAATCACGCGCAGAGATGACTGTGAGAATGTTTCCATCTGACGCAAACCCTGCAGGCAATGTCTTTGGTGGTGAAATACTACGACAGATTGACTTGATAGCAGGCCTTGTAGCACAGAGACACTGCAAGAAAAATGCAGTAACTGCATCAATTGACCGAGTCAATTTCCTAAAACCTGTGATGGTTGGAAATGCACTCATACTAAATGCCAGACTCAATTACGTTTCACGCTCTTCGATGGAAATTGAGATACGAGTTGAAGCAGAGAACCTGCTTACAGGTACTAGAACACTCACAAATACTGCATATGTTACCTCTGTTGCACTAGATGACACTGGCAAGCCTACTGATGTGCCTCCACTCTTGATTGTCACAGAAGATGACAAGAAAAGGTTTGCAGAAGGAGAGCAGAGAATGCTACAAAGAAAAAGAGAACGCAAGCAAAACTAGAATTTTTTCATCTATATCTTACAGTTTTGAAATAAAAATCAGAGAGCGTAACTTGGATGTCTGTTTTCCCTCTGAGAAAATTATTGCATGTGTGTCTTGCAAAAAAAGACCGCATGCAATTTATTTTCAAAACTTAATTCTTGATATGGCATATATTACTCACTAAATATTGTAGCTGAGTTTTCATAAACAAAGCTTAGCTGACAAGATGTATATGGTTTTGACTCCTAGATGTATTGATCGAAATGACTTTATCTTATGGTATCAGGCAATCCTGTATTAATCAAAAAATAAAACTTGGACTAGTATCTTGCATTGTAGCACTTGTCAGTGCGTTGACATCTTTCTTGGCTATTCCACCTGTTGGTGCTGAACCCTTGTCACCTCCAGTAGAGGCACAAATTACTGTAAAAATTGACAAGGATCTGTATAACCGAGGTGATTTCATGATTATATCAGGCGAAGTCAAAAGCGTTGTAACTAATGTGCCGCTGACAATTCAGGTGCTTGATCCTGATAACAACTTGGTTCATGTGGAACAGATACTTGTGGCATCAGATGGGAGATTTTCATTGCCTATCAAAGTTGATGGTCCGTTATGGCGAATGCCTGGTACATATTCTATAATTGTACAATATGGATTCAAGCATGTTTCAGCAACAGTGCATTTCCAATTTGAACAGGAAAATATTCCAACATCAGGCGTGTTCAATGTAAAGGATCTTTCAAGCGGACAAAACTTTGATGTTAGCTATTCTATCACAGGAGGCCAGGTCAAAAACATAGTTGTTGACCCTCAAGATATCTCTCTTGTTGTACAAATTGATACAAAGAGTTCTGGCATGTTACATCTACAGATTCCAAGATTGTTGCTTGATGCAAAAAAATCAAGCAATTCTGATGAATCATTTCTTGTCTTTGTAGATGGTGATGAGATAACTTCATTTCAGGAAGGAAACT
>CAMLDG010000076.1 GCA_946478655.1 uncultured Nitrosotalea sp. | reverse complement strand
CGGCTCCATGCATAGATTCGGTGAGATATCCTACTGCATTTCTGCCCAGTGTCATGTTTTCAATCAGCCTCAAAATTCTTATCCTGTTTTCTACATCTACTCCTTTTCGTCCCCTAAGATACTTTTTCAGTATTGGACCTGTTGTTGGATTTTTCAGATCTTTTTCAGATGGGAGTGTAACAACAAGACCACCTGCAATGTCTTGTGCAAGTCTGCCAATTTCATATGGGAATCTAGTTACGTTATGTTTTGTAACATTTGCTAGCATGTCATCATTGAGCCAGACACCAGACTTGGTGCGATGGGCCTGCGATGATGAAGCAATGCCAGATGCATATATGGTTTCATTGAGATGGGTCATTTCTACAAGTTTGTCCTTTATGTGAGAAACATCTGGAACTCCGTTGTAATCAGCAATTGCAGCAGCTGCACCAATTAAAACATCACCAAGACCTGTCTTGCACACATAACTTCTTCTGTGATAACACGTGAATCGTTCTACAAGCATTGCTGCAAATTCATACTCGCCGAACATGAATACTTTATCCCATGGAATGAAGACTCGATCAAAAACAATGAGTGCCTCTTGGCCTGCAAATTTTGCGTTTCCTGCATCAATATCCCCATCCTCCATGCTTCTTGTATCACATGACTGTCGTCCGTAGATGTATGTAATTCCAGGAGCATCAGCAGGCATTGCACCGACCACTGCATAATCCTTGTCACCTTCCAACAATCTCATGGTGGGCATTACTACTATCCAGTGTGAGTTGATACAACCAGTTTGGTGAGCCTTGGCACCTGTAACAAATATTCCCTTGTCATTTTTTTCTACCACATGTAAGAAGACATCTGGATCTTCTTGCTGATGTGGTGCCTTGCTTCTGTCTCCTTTTGGATCAGTCATGGCACCTCCAATGACAAAATTCTCTTGTTGGATCATTTTTATAAAATCGATTAATCGCTTGTGATAATTGGTTTTATGTTTTTCATCAATTTCAAAAGTAACAGAATATAATGAATTTAGTGCGTCCATTCCTACACATCTTTGAAAACATGTTCCAGTGAGTTGGCCAAGTTTTCGCTGCATTTTATTTTGGTTTACTAGATCATCTGCACTTTCTGCAATGTGCAAAAACCTGTTGACTTGCAAACCAGTTATGGATGATTTTGCAGTTGCCATCTCAGAATCCTTTTCTGCCAGATCATATGTCTCTGCAACTGCATTTATCGATGGACTAATCATAGGTTGGTCCACAGGTTCTTTTACAAGTTCACCAAAAAGGTAGACTTTCATGTTACGACCTCTGAGACTTTGGATGTACTCAGCAGCCGTCTTGATAGGCATATCAGCTAATACCCTTTGCAAGTAATATAAATATTATAACAAAATTGTTGTTTTTCAAGCAAGTCCAATTCTTACGTCGACTACTTTGCAACCCTTGCCTTTTTCAAAGACAAGAACTGGATTCATGTCAAGTTCTTTTATTTCTTGGAAATCAGTAACAAGTTGGGAGATTCGCTGAATACAGTCTGCAAGTTTTTTGACATCAGATGGTTTCTCTCCTCTGACACCTTGCAACAACTTGTTTGTTTTAATTGATGATATCATTTCGTCTGCTTCAGTGTCTGTGACAGGTGCAACTCGGAATGTGACGTCTTTTAGTACTTCGACATAGATTCCGCCCATGCCAAACATAACTACAGGACCAAATCCCGGTTCTTGCTTTGAGCCCACGATTGTCTCTTTTCCGCCTTTTACCATCTCTTGAACCAGTACGCCCTTGATGATGGCTTTCTTGTCGTATTTTTTTGCATTTTTGACTATTTCTTTAAATGCCTTTTTGACTTCTTGTGGAGTCTTCAATCCAACTTTAACTCCACCGGCGTCAGACTTGTGAATAATTTGCGGTGAAGCTATTTTCATTACAACTGGATATCCAATTTTTTTTGCTGCAACTGTTGCCTCTCTTTCTTTTGTGGCAAGAATGCTTTTTGGTACAGGAAAGCCATATGCGCGTAAAACCTCTTGTCCTTCCTCTTCTAACAGATTCTTTCTTCCCTCAGATTTTACTTTGGCAAATATTTGTTCTACCTTTTTCTTGTTTACCTTGAATTGTTGTATCTTTCCTTCTGATGTTTGTGACCATTGAGCAAATCTTAGCATTGCCTTGAGTGCACGTATTGCCTTTTCTGCATAGCTATAATATGGAACACCCCCTTCTGCCAGAATTTCTTTATTCTTTATTCCCTCATCAAGACCCATCAGGCTTGCAAGAATTGTTTTATTGTATTTTTTTGATGCACTTACAACTACTTCTGCAAGTTTATTGTAATCAAGTGTAGCAGACGGTGTACACATTGTTATGACAGAGCCAGTATTTGGATGAGCAAGTACTAGATTTAACACGTGATCAAATCTGTTAAAGTCAGCATCACCTACAATATCAACTGGATTCCTAGAAGTTCCCCAGGGAGGAATTACTGCATTTATCTGTGGTCTGATGTCTTCTATGTTTGCCATCTTTATTCCAATTCTGGAACATGCATCAGTAGAAATTATTGCAGGTCCGCCTGCATTTGACACAATGACCAGGTCTCCCTTGGAAGGCAATGGTTGCTTTGAAAAAGCAGTTGCATAATCAAACAACTCTTCCATGGTATCAACCCTGATTGCACCTGATTGTGTCAGTAATGCATCATAGATTTCATCAGAGCCCATGAGTGCACCAGTGTGAGACATGGCTGCCTTGGCACCCTCTGGGCTTCGGCCAGATTTTAAAACTAGTACGGGTTTTTTTATTTTATTTAATCTTGTAATTTGTTTGCATATCTTTAAAAATTCTCGTCCATTTGTCATATCTTCAAGATACATGACAATGACCTTTGTCTGCTCGTGCTCTGAAAGCATTTTCAGAATGTCAACTTCGTTAAGATCTACTTTGTTTCCCATACTGATTACAGAAGAGAATCCTATTCCTTGAGCACTTGCATCCTCAACTAGTGCTGCGCAGATAGCACCACTTTGTGATACAAGTGCAATCCCACCAGATTTTGGAGTCACTTTGAGAAAAGTTGAATTCATCATTGTTTGAGGTGCCAAGTTCATCACACCGAGACAGTTTGGTCCTATGATCTTGATGTTATACTGCTTGGCAATTTCTCCAAGCCTTCGTTCAAGCTTTGCTCCCTCTTCATTGACTTCTTTGAATCCAGCTGTTATGACAATTGCTCCCTTGATTCCTTTTTTGCCACACTCTTCAAGTACTGCTGGAACAACATCATTTTTTGTAACTACAACTGCAAGATCTATTTCTTCTGGAATATCAAGAACTGATTTGTATGCTTTTTTATCAAATACAGTTTCTCTTGTAGGACTGATTGGAAGTATCTTTCCAGTATACCCCTTTAGTATGTTAGATGTAATGGCACGTCCCACACTTCCTTCTTTATCAGAAGCGCCGATTATTGCAATAGATTTTGGAGACAGAAAAATAGATTCGCTCATTTTAACGAGATGGACTCAAATGTATTTGTATAATAAGTTTATCCAAGAAAAATGCCTGATCCTAAAGATTAACTGCCAAGCATCTTTCCAGCGAGGTTCTGGTTTCGCGGTATCCAGTTTATCTTTAGGTTTGGAAACTTGGCTATCAAGTCCCATGTCTCCCTTGCAAGAGTTCGCAACTGATCATTATTGATGGCAAACTCGTGGTTTAATTGGGAAACTGTGTTTTTTGAATCACTATAGATTACAATTTCATCGGTAGTACCTGAGAACTTTTTCAGGGCAGAGATTATGGCCATGTACTCAGCTTGGTTATTTGTGATGTTTGGCTCTTTTTTGTAAAATGACTCTCCTGTCTCCTTGACAAAAAAGCCAAATCCTGAATTTGGACCACCAGAGCCATCAACAAATATGCTAAGGACCATCTTTGTACAACTTCATTAGTTTCACACTCAAATTTACAGTTATCATATAGATCACAGTTGAGATGGATTGCGAAACCAGAGATGCAGCATATGCTTGGTATGAATTTGTGAGTAAATAATACTGGAGAGACCACCTGCAGGCAGTGTAAATGACTTCTCCTATTCCAAGAGAAGATATCACCTTTATCAGATCTCGTCTGAGCTCTGCCTTGTC
>CAMLDG010000075.1 GCA_946478655.1 uncultured Nitrosotalea sp. | reverse complement strand
AGCGAGTCTAATGTAAAAATGGTAACTATGTCTGAACTTGAAAAGGAATTACACGCACAAATGGTTCAAACCATTGAAAGAGTAAAAGATTCCAAGAAGATGGGTGTATCATTTTCTGGTGGTGTTGATAGCTGTCTTTTGGCAAAAATTTGCCAAGATCTAGGTTATGATGTGTTACTTCTTACAATGGGTTTTGAGGATTCTCATGATGTTGAGTTTGCAACAAAAATGGCAAAAGTTCTTGGTATGAATCATGTAGTGGAAATAATCTCCGAGAAAACATTTTCAGATGTAGCAAGAAAGATCTGGGATACAATCAATGTAGATAATCTATCCTGGAATGAAAACTGTATTGCATTTTATTATGTGGCAAAAATTGCAAAAACACACAAGATTGACCAGGTGATTACTGCAAATGGTGTTGATGAGCTCTTCTGTGGGTATAATGCTTACAGGGATTCAATCTCCGAAGGAAACAATGTAGTTCTTGAGATGATGAAAGACAAACTAGACAATGAGACAAGAATGATGAAGGCAGTGAACCAAATTACATCTGTGTTTGGAGTCAGAATAGTACAACCATTTTTGTCTGAAAATTTTGTAGAATTTGCAAAAAACATTCCATTGGAATACAAAATAAAAGACAAGGATGATCTTGTCAGAAAACACATTGTTAGAAAACTTGCAATATCAATTGGAGTTCCAGAAGAGTCTGCTCTAAAGCTCAAAAAAGCAATGCAATATGGTTCTCTGATTCACAAAAATCTATTAAAAGTCAAGAAAACTTGGAACATGAATTTCTGACTTTGTTTGATACGTTCTTGATAATATCCAGTGATGCACCTAGGTGGTTTTCTGGAACAAAGATTCTGTCTATTTCTTTATCAGTCAAATGCGATGAGAACGCCTTGTCATTTCTTACTGCATCTCTAAAGTCTGTCTCATCCTCTGAAGATGCAAATGCTACTCGTTGTATGTCTCGATACGCCTCAAATCTTGGGACCCCTTTCTGTATTAATGCATCAAGAACAAATTCTGCAAATATCTGACCTCTTGTGATTTCAAGATTCTTTCGTATTCTTTCCTCGTTTACAAATAGAGATTTGACAATTCTTGTCATGGTCTCAAGCATCTCATCAAGTAAGATTGCACTAGTGGGAAGGATGAATCTCTCATTTGCAGAGTTTGTCAAGTCTCTCTCATGCCACAAAGGAATATTCTCAAATGCCACTGATATCTGACTACGCAATAATTTTGAAAGTGATGTTACACGCTCGCTCTTTACGGGATTTCTCTTTACTGGAACTGCACTACTTCCCATTTGTCCTTTCTTGAAAGATTCTGCAACCTCTGCTATCTCTGTTCTCTGCAGGTTGCGAATCTCTACTGCCATTTTTTCAAGTGTAGACCCTATCAATGCCATGTCAAAAATATATTCTGCATATCTTTCACGTGCAACTATCTGAGTAGTGACATCTGCTGGGTACAACTCTAGCTTCTTTGCCACTCTTCTTTGCACCTCCAAAGCTTTTGCACCCATAAGAGAACCTGTTCCAACAACACCGAGTGTTTTACAGATAAGAGCTCTTTTCTTTAATTCTTCAATTCTTTCCACATGGCTTGACATTTCAAGTGCCCAGTTTGCAAACTTTAGACCAAATGAAATGATGCTTGCATGCTGGCCATGGGTTCTGCCAACTGCTGGTAATTTCTTGTACTTGACTGCTTGATCTGCTAAAATGATAGCTAATCTTGCAACCTTTGGTCTTATGATTCGTAAAGTATCACGAATCTGTAATGAATTACTTGTATCCACCAGATCATTGCTAGTCAAACCATAGTGTATCCAAGGTTTTGCAGATGGTTTACAAATCTCGCTTAGAGCTTCTACCAAAGCTGCTGTATCATGATCACTTTTTGCTTCTAACTGTTTTACTCTCTTTACTGAAATTTTGCCAGACCTTGCCATCTTTGATATGTTCAAGGCTGCATCCTTTGGAATCATGTTTATCTCTGATTGAGACAAGGCAACTGCCGCCTCTATGTCTAGTTGGTATGTTATCTTTTTTTGATCGTCAAAAATCTCTTTCATCTCTGCAGTACCATAGCGGCCTCCATCGATTGGAAGAATTGCCATATCTTGGATCAGTTGATCAAGGAAAATAAATCTACTTGTATGAATCTGGATGTAAATCGACACTTTTTTCTATACTTGAGGATAGAACAAATCTGTGAGTTCCGACAAGAAACCAGACAAAAACCTAGAAAACAAAGTTTCTGATGATCAACACGATGATACCGTCTTACTTGATGGTAAAGCATTGCATGATCTGTATCGACATACTGCCAAACTGATCAAGTGATTGGTCAATCACATACTCATGATTTAAATTGTGTAGAAATGCCTTTTTTCGCAGAAAGCAATGTCATCACTAATTCCAAAGAAAATACGTGAGATGGAGTATCGTATTGAAGCTGATCCATCAAAAGGCATGAAAGTTCCAGTGACAATTTACGCTGATGAAAAATTATTACAAAAAATGCTTACAGATAGGACAATCCAGCAAGCAGTAAATGTATCAACTATACCTGGAGTACTAAAACACGTTGTAGTTCTTCCAGACGGTCACGAGGGTTATGGATTTCCTGTTGGGGGAGTAGCTGCAATGGATGCAGAGGAAGGAATGATAAGTCCAGGAGGTGTAGGTTATGATATCAACTGTGGTGTAAGGCTAATCAAGACAAATCTTACAGAAAATGATGTCAGGCCAAGACTTAGAGATCTTGTTACAGAGTTGTTCACATCTATTCCATCTGGAGTAGGATCCAAAGGTGCTGTAAAATTATCACCATCTGATCTTGATGAGGTACTTGTAAGAGGAGTCCAATGGGCAGTTGATCACGGTTATGGTTCAAAGGATGATGCTGATGTATGTGAAGAAAATGGACAAATAAAAAATGCTGATCCTGGAAAGATATCTCCTACTGCACGAAAACGAGGTGCGCCTCAATTAGGAAGCCTTGGTTCTGGAAATCATTTTCTTGAGGTACAACGTGTTGACCAGATCCATGATAAGGAAGCTGCTAAAAAGATGGGGATTTTCAATGAAGGACAAATTACGGTACTGATTCATTGTGGTTCAAGAGGTTTTGGGCATCAAGTGTGTAGTGATTATCTAAGAGTATCAGAGCAGGCGCTTTCAAAATATAAAATAAATCTAGTAGACCGAGAACTTGCATGTGTTCCAAATTCTTCAGAAGAAGGAGAATCATATAGAAAAGCGATGTTTGCCGCACTAAATTATGCATGGAGCAACAGACAGATGATCACACACTGGACAAGAAAGGCATTTGAAAGAGTTTTCAAACAAACAGAATCTGATCTTGACATGAAACTAATCTATGATGTTGCTCATAATATTGCCAAAGTTGAAAAACACAAAATTGATGGTGAACTACGATCCGTTGTAGTTCATAGAAAGGGCGCAACAAGAGCATTTCCACAAGGACGAGAAGAAGTGCCAAGAAAATATCGTGACATTGGCCAACCTGTTTTCATACCTGGTTCTATGGGTACTGGTAGCTGGATCCTACTTGGAAAACCAGGCTCTATGGATTTGAGCTTTGGATCTACTGCTCATGGTGCTGGTAGAATGATGTCAAGATCTGCTGCAAGAAGAAATTTCACAGAAGGTCAAGTGCAAAAATCATTAGGGGATAAAGGAATTTTCATAAAAGCTCTCACACGAGAAGGTGTGGTGGAAGAAACACCTGAGGCATACAAGGATGTTGATGCTGTGGCAAATGTATCTCATGAACTTGGAATCGCTACAAAAGTAGCCAAGCTTGTTCCAATTGGGGTAATCAAGGGTTGACTGAGGAAGACAAAGAACTAGAACTTCTCAAGGCAAAAAGGATGCTTGAGATGCAAAAAAATATCTCACAAAGGCAGAGAGTTGATGAAAAACCTCAACCTCCGACCCAAAAGGTCTCTCCTAGAGACGTTGTTCTCAAACAACTTGGATATAGAGGAGAAGAAGTGCTTCAAAATGCAGAATTTCAGTTTCCAAATGAGACCAAGGTTGTATTAGAAAAACTTGCAGAGCTTATCCAAAGTGGAGAAGTTACTGAAATTATTGATGGGGGAAAATTATTGACATTGTTTAGATCTGTTGGAATTCACGTAAG
>CAMLDG010000074.1 GCA_946478655.1 uncultured Nitrosotalea sp. | reverse complement strand
GTAGAGTTTACCCACGTTGGGGCATTTCCAAACCCAAGGTCTCCTAGAGTGATATGGATTGGAGTAGACGACCAGTCATCAAGAAATTTGATTGATCTTGCATCACAGGTGGAGAAAAAACTTGGTCCCCTGGGATTTAGGCCAGACAAGCCATTCAAGCCACATCTTACAATATTTAGGGTAAAGAACAGGATTGACGACATTTCAGGTACCATTGAAAGATTCAAGAAAGTTGAACTAGGAAAATATACCATGACAGAGTTAAAGTTGAAGCAAAGCGTCTTAACCCCTAGTGGGCCGATATATTCTGATTTGCAGGTGGTTTTAGCTCAATGAAAAATATTTTGGAACAAGCAAGAAAGATTGCAATCCCGGAAAGACAAGAAGAAGAAAAGATTGGAAAACTTGCAGAACAATTGCTTGACTTGGTAAAAAAAGAAGCTGCGAAATATTCGGAGGTCACCGGTGTAGAGCTTGGTGGGTCTTATGCAAAGGGTACATGGCTCAAGGGCAAGCTGGATTTGGATATCTTTGTCAAGATGAAAAAAGAAACTGACGAGAAAGAGTTTGAGAAGATTGGAATAAAGATTGGATTTGATTCCATGAAAAAATTTAGTCCATTTATGAGATATTCAGAGCATCCGTATGTTGAGGCAAATGCTCAAGGCACTAGGGTAAATGTTGTTCCTTGCTATGATGTGGAGATAGGCCAGTGGAAGAGTGCAGCTGACAGGTCATCGTTTCACACTAGATTCATCCTTGAGAACTTGGATGGAATCAAAAAAGATGAGGTGAGACTGCTCAAAAAGTTTCTTAGAGGAATTGGAATCTATGGTGCAGAGATTGCAACAGAAGGTTTTGGCGGATATGTATCAGAGGTCTTGATTTATCATTATGGAAGTTTTATCAAAGTTTTAGAAGCTGCTGCAAACTTTTCGCAAGGACAAATTATAGGAAATCCGACAAAAAAGTTTGAGACTGCATTTGTATTAATAGATCCTATAGACAGCAACAGAAACCTTGGCACTGCAATCTCTGCACAAAACTTTGGCACATTCATACTTGCGGCAAGAGCTTTTCTGAAAAAGCAATCTCTTGTATTTTTCAATGGAAAAAAATCCTTGCCAGACAAGAACAATCTGAAAAATGTGTTGGTAGTAAAGTTTGGTTACAAGAAACGAAGCCCGGATATAATTTGGGGACAGGTAAAAAGGGGATCAAGTGCACTTGCAGTACAGCTTGAGCTTGGTGGGTTCAAGGTCTTGCGAAGAGGTGCAGTAACTGATGAAAAGTCAGAGGCTGCAATGCTTTTCTTGCTGCATTCTACTACAATTGAAAAGTTCATGGTCAAAAATGGCCCTGATGTATTTAGAAAACCAGAATCAGAGAGCTTTATTTTGCGAAATTCCAAGAACAAGCTAACCTGGGTTGATGACCAGGGAAAGATCCTGTCGTTGCAGCAAAGGGAATTTCATGATGCAAAAAAATTCTTACAGTCACTTTTGAAAAAGAACCTTGCAAATGCAGGCATTCCAAGTGGGATTATTCCTGACATGAAGCGCAGTTTTGTCATATCAGGGGGCCATCAGGTGACAAGCAAATCCATTAAAAAGGCTCTGGCTGAGTTAACCTCTACCAATGGACTCATCTTTGGTCTCAACAAGTAAGCTTGTCAAAGAACCATACTCACTGATACTAGGATATCCCAAGGCCACAAGGGGTGAACTTGCAAGAAGACATGCGGAACTTAAAAAACTTGGAATTACCAAGATATCATTTCAGGGTGAGACAATCTTGAACAACATCCATGTCTTGGGCAAGGGATACGTTGGAGTTGTGGTACTGTCAAGGTTTGGCAAAAAAGATGTTGCATTAAAGATTCGAAGAATTGATTCAAGCAGGCAAGAGATGAAAAGCGAGGCAAATCTTTTACAGATTGCAAACAAGGCAGGAGTAGGTCCCAAGTTGATTGCAAGCAGCAAAAATTTCTTGGTGATGGAGTACGTTGAAGGCAAAAAAATAACAGACTGGGTAAGAGAACTAAAGGGCAGAGGAAGTGCTGCCAAGCTGAGATCTGTTGTAAGGCAAGTCTTGGAGGATTGTTATAATCTGGACAACATGCATCTTGACCATGGTGAGCTAAGCTACATACACAAGCATGTCATCGTTGGAAAATCTCCATGTATCATTGACTTTGAGAGTGGTAGCACAAACAGAAGGACTTCAAATGTTACATCAGCTACACAATCAATATTCATTGGATCTGCACTTTCAAGCATTGTAAAAAATATTATAAAAATTCCAAGCAAGAAGAAAATGATTGGACCTCTCAAAAAATACAAGCATGATCAATCAAGAGAAAACTTTGATGACATACTAGAGATGTTGGGGTTGGACAAGAGTTGACAGGCCAAGACATCAAGACAAACGCTCTAAAAATTTCGCTTACAGTAATACTTTCTGCCTTTGCGGTAGAATTTTTGATAGGAATTTCTTCAAACAGTCTTGCACTTGTCACAGACAGTATTCATGCAATACTTGATTCCATAGTTACCATGGTCTTGCTTGTTGCTGCCAAATGGTCTACCAAGCCACCGGACACAGAACACACCTATGGGCATGGAAAGATTGAGACGATGGGCAGTTTTGTTGCAGGAATCATAATTCTTGTAATTTCATCGTTTTTTGTTTACGAATCAATATCAAGATTCCAAGAGCCAAAACCTGAGGTCTTGCCCGGTGTTCTTGCAATAATAGCGGCAGTCTATACTCTAGGCTCAATATTTTTCAGGATTGTCATCCTAAGAAGGGCATTAGAAAAGACAGATGGTTCCTCGCTTAGGGTAGACCTGTATCATGCGTTCATGGACATGGGTGCAACATCTGTTGCTTTGGTAGGAATCGTATTTGTGATAATGGGATTCTACCAAGGTGATAACATCGCTGCACTAATCCTTGGAGGCCTGCTTGCTGCACTGAGCTTGAAATTGATCTACAAGAGCGGCCTTGAGCTCACTGATGCGGTACCAGCAAACATGGTCAAAAGAGTACACGATATTGCAAGCAGTACTGCAGGAGTGATGAAGACAGAGTCTGTGCAGATACGCAGATCAGGCAGTGACATCTTTACTGAGATTACCATATCCCTTAGTGCTGCATCAAGTTTTGAAGAAGCTCACAAGATCAGTGCAAACGTGGAAAAGAACATCAAAAATGCAATTGCAAATTCTAATGTCACTGTTCACTTTGAGCCAACTTGGAAAGATGTTCCTGCAGATTATATCATAAACAAAGTTGCATCATCGGTACAAGGAGTAAAAGGAATTCACAATGTAAGCTCCTTTACTGCAGAAAATGGCGTATTCATCAGCCTTCATGTGTTAGTTGACAGAAACATGTCATTGGAAGATGCACACAATGTATCAGACGAGATTGAGTCCCAGATAAAAAAATCTGTCTCAAATGTCAATCATATTACCATACACCTAGAGCCGTATATCTCAATTCCAGAAAGCATTCCTGTAGAGGACATAACAATAGAGGAGCAGGTTGCAAATATCATAAAAGAATATCCCAAGGTGAAAAAAATTGGTCGAGTGATAACATTACACTTGCAGGACATATTCAAGGTGGACATTGACTGTTCATTTGAAAAAGATCTTACAATAGAAGAAGTGCATGATATTGTATCCAATATAGAAAATAAAATCAAGGCCCAGATAAAAAATGCCATAGTTACCATACATCCAGAACCAAACTAGAAATGAAACAACACGATGCAGTAAAATTTCTTAGAAAAGATCCTGTGCTTTCAGATATCATTGGTACCGTTGGCGAGTTTCAGTTAAAGAAAAAAAGCCATCATTTTGCAGTGCTTGTAGAATCAATAATCTCCCAGCAACTTGCAACAGGTGCTGCAGATGCAATCTTCAAGAGGTTCAAGGGGTTATATCCAGAATTTCCAACAGCAGCTGAAGTTCTTGCTACAAGAAAATCCAAACTTCGTACAGTTGGCTTGTCTGGCATGAAGGTAGAGTACCTAAAGGACCTGGCAAAACATGTGGAGACTGGAAAACTGGACATGAAGGCAATCTCAAAGATGGGTGATGAAGATGTGATAGCTCAGCTAACCCAGGTCAAGGGGATTGGAAGGTGGACAGCTGAGATGTTTTTGATCTTCTCGCTTGGAAGAAT
>CAMLDG010000073.1 GCA_946478655.1 uncultured Nitrosotalea sp. | reverse complement strand
TAGTAAAAAGATAGCCCTAAAGTTCTAAAAAAGCTAGTATCCTCTGCTGTTTCTATCAGGCGTTCCAGTGTTTGGATTTCGAAACCCATGTTTTTCCATCATGTGATTTAGAAACCTAATGTCATCAGAGAATTTTTCCCCACATATACTACAGTTGCTCACAATGACAGTAACTGATCGAGATCTTTTTTAGGTTTTGTAAATATATACAGCATATGACAGATAATCAAAAACTACACAAAATTACCTTCACCATTACGCCTAACGCAAACGGCTACGTGGTTGGATGTAATGAAATACAGTCATTATTTACAGATGTGTCTTCAGTTGCCGAGATTGATAGAATTGTAAGAGAATTGGTATCAGAATACGTCGATGACTTTCCAGATGATGCCCAAAAGAGAGGATTTGACAAAACTACGCCCATAGAAACAACGTGGTACGCATCTCCCAATTCCGTTGCTTTAGACTAGTAAAAAGGCGCCAGCACTACTGCTTCCCAAGGGCTCTCGCACCTTAGTAACACAGTAGCGACATTGGGTTTGACTTCCGGGTTCGGTATGGGACCGGGTCGGACCCCAACGCTATGGCCGGCTTAGTTTCTTTGGTTTCTAATGTTATGTATTAATCTTGCTTGATAGAGATATAAATTAAGAAAAAAGGTATTACGCATGACACATCGAGTTGCAGTACTGGATAAGGAAAATTGCCAGACCAAGAAATGTGGTCTAGAGTGCATCAAATACTGTCCAGTAAACAAGATGGGGCAAGACTGTATAGTACTAAACGAAGAAACTGCCAAGGCCCAGATCGATGAAAACATTTGCAATGGGTGTGGAATTTGTGTCAAGGTTTGCCCATTTGATGCAATAACAATTGTCAATCTGGCTGAGGAATTAAAATCAGACAAGATTCATCAGTATGGACAAAATGCATTCAGGTTGTATAGAATTCCAAGTTTAAAGAAAGGCCAAGTCATGGGACTTCTTGGAAGAAACGGCATAGGAAAAAGTACTGTTGTAGGAATATTATCAGGAAACCTAAGACCAAATTTGGGAGACTATGCCTCACCTCCAGAATGGAGTCAGGTGTTAAAGCATTTTCAAGGCACTGAGCTTAAACCACATTTTGAAAAAATAGCAAATAACGAACTAAAGGCATCCATAAAACCTCAACAGGTATACAACCTGGCAAAAGTATTTGATGGCAACGCAAAAGAACTCTTGGAAAAATATGATGAACGTGGCAAGGCAAAGGAACTGATACAACAACTCGGACTACAAAATGCTTTAGAAAATAAACTTACAGACTTGAGTGGCGGAGAACTGCAAAGAATTGCGGTAGCAGTTGCAGCATCAAGAGAATCAGACTTTTACTTTTTTGATGAACCATCATCGTATAACGATGTATTTCAGAGAATTGGAGTTGCCAGAGTAATTCAAGATCTTGCAAAAATTGGAAAGAGTGTAATGGTGGTAGAGCATGATCTCACACTATTAGATTACCTAAGTGACTTTATTGAGATCCTTTATGGTGAGCCTGCAGCATATGGAATAGTTGCAAACATGCTTTCCACCAAAGTTGGAATTAACGTGTTCTTGGATGGCTATCTTCCAAATGAAAATGTAAGATTCAGAGATGCAGCATTCAAGTTTGATGCATCTACATCAACAGACGAATTTGTTACAATTGAGAATATCATTAATTATCCAAACCTAGAGAGAAAATTTGCAAACTTTTCTTTATCAATCGAGGCAGGCAGAGTTAGAAAAAGCGAAGTCCTAGGCATAGTTGGCGCAAACGCATTAGGAAAAACAACCATGATGAAGATGATAGCTGGTGTTGAAAAGCCTGATGTAGGAAATATTGAAACCAAGGTAAAGATTGCCTACAAACCGCAATATCTAACAAATGATTATGATATTGAAGTACTTTCACTTTTAGAGAAAGCATATGGTGGATCAATCCAAGAGACACCAGAAGAAGAAATCATAATCAACCCAATGAGGATAAAAAAACTATACAACAAGTCTGTCAAGAATTTGTCCGGCGGAGAACTCCAGAAAGTAGCAATAGGAGCATGTCTTTTACAAAAAGTTGATGTTTATGCACTTGATGAACCATCTGCATTCTTAGATGTTGAAGATAGAATAGCAATAGCCAAGTTAATTCAAAGATTTGTAAGATCGTATGGAAAATCTGCAATCATAGTTGATCACGATATTCAGCTTATGGATTTGATCTCAGATTCAATTGTAATTTTCCATGGAACCCCCGGAAGAGAGGGTCACGCAACAACTCCAAAACCCAAGGTAGATGGAATGAATGAATTCTTGAGATCTCTTGACATGACCTATAGAAGAGATGAAACAAGCATGAGACCCAGAGTAAACAAATTGGAAAGCAGACTAGACAGAGAACAGAAACAGTCTGGAAAGTTTTACTATAGAAATTGACAAAGATGTTAAAACAGGCAATGACTGGGATCCTCACAGAAGCGGAGGCAGAGGAGCTTTACGGTGCATTTGATCAGATAGGAAACATAATCATCTTGAGAGTTCCAGATGCCCTTTTGCCTAAGAGAAAGATAATTGGTGAGGTTCTTTTAGAAAAAGTAAAGACAGCAAAATCAATCTATTATCAATCATCTCCTGTAGAAGGAGACTATAGAATTAGAAAACTAGAGTTACTTGCAGGAGAGGACAAGACTGAAACAGAATACAAAGAACATGGTTGTAGGTTCATAGTTGATGTAGAAAAGACCTTTTTTTCACCCAGACTTTCAACAGAACGAGAAAGAATTGCAGAACTGATCAAAGACGGGGATACTGTAATCAACATGTTTGGAGGAGTTGGAATGTTTTCTATCGTGGCTGCAAAAAAGAAAAAGTGTCATGTATACAATATCGATATCAATCCAGATGCAGCTAGATTATGTACAAAAAACATACAACTAAACAAACTAAGAGGAACGGTTGAATCAATCGAAGGGGATGCCGCAAAAGTAATAGAAGAAAAATTACTTGAGACAGGAGATAGAGTCCTAATGTTGTTGCCTGAAAGATCAGATGAATTTCTTGGAAATGCCATAAGAGCCGCAAAGAAAAATGCAATAATACATTACTATTGTCACACCCATGCAGAAAAAAAAGGACTTGTTTCGTCTTTGGCGTCACAACATTTCCTAGAGGTTGTAAATGTCAAGTCAGAAATTTTAGGGGCAAAAATTGTAAGACCTGTGGGTCCAAGATTTTACCAAGCAGTTGTTGATGCAAAGATATCCAAATGATTACTTGTCATCAGTTACAAGAGAGGACGGAGATGGTCTCGAGGTTGCCATGTTATATCCAATCCAAGAAATGACTCCAAGAATTCCTCCCACTGCCATCAGTACTGAAAGTTGCAAGACAATAGGACTCCATTCAGAGAGCATCAGCAGGTAGGCATAGAGAAAGAATCCTACAATTGCCAAGACAAAGATCATTATTCCAATAGTTCGTTGTCTTGTCATAAGGCTAGAGTCTTTTTGTGACTTATTTATTTTAATCTAGTAAGCAAACTCAATTGCCATCAAATATGCATCTTCGCCGTCACGATAGTAGGCTTTTAGTCGTTGTTTTATGATAAATCCAAGTTTTTCATACAGCTTTACGGCATCATTATTACTACACCTGACTTCAAGATACAGTTCATCTGATTTTTTCAGTTTTACTCCTCCAATTGCTTCGAGAACCAAGCCCTCTCCAATTCCCTTTCTTCGGTGTTCTGGTAATACTGCAACAGATACAACATGGCCCTTTTTTACAAATCCAAGTTTCTTGAAGTTTGAAAAACCATACTCAATTTTACACATTATGTACCCTACAAGCTTCTTGTCCACCTCTGCAACCAAGAATGCCTCAGGAAGCTCAGCAAGTAGACTTTCATAGAAATAGTCAGAATAGTGTTCTGGCAGCGTTTTGAGATTGATCTCCATGGTTGAAATCAAGTCTGAGAGATCGCATCTACGAATGACGCAGTTCCCAATTTCTCTTAATGCCACCTGCATTCTGATGATACTGGAATTATTAATTATTTAACTCTAAGCAAATAAAAGAAATAATTAAAGCGGGTAAAAACACATAATCAAACATATCAACTCTTGATGAAGTTTTATCACTGGTTTCTTCACATTTTACCATAATAGGGTGTAATCAAAGTCCCACC
>CAMLDG010000072.1 GCA_946478655.1 uncultured Nitrosotalea sp. | reverse complement strand
CAGAGAACACATCCATAACAATACAAATTATTAGTCTCATAGGTAAAGACACAACATGGATAAGGTTGCAATAGTTACTGGAAGCTCAAGTGGAATAGGTTTTGAGACAGCACTTGCACTAGCGCGAGAAGGGTATCATACCTATGCAACCATGCGAGACACCAAAAAAGGCGACAAGATTTTAGATATTGCAAAAAAGGAGAATCTTCAGATCAGAGTAATAGAACTTGATGTCAACAAGGAAGATACAATCAAAAAGGCAGTTGAAGTTATAACAGGCGAGAAGAAAAGAATCGATGTTCTAGTAAACAATGCAGGTTATTTTCTTGTAGGATGTTTGGAAGATCTAACAATTTCAGATCTAAAGGATCAATTTGAAACAAACTTTTTTGGAGTTATCCGAACAATCCAAGCAGTATTACCCACAATGCGTAGCCAGAAATCTGGAACAATAGTAAATGTAAGCTCAGTGGCAGGAAGAATTGGTTTTCCAGTAACTCCAGGATACATCAGTACCAAATTTGCATTGGAGGGCTTGAGCGAATCAATGCGATACGAGTTGTTTCCATTTGGAATTAAGACAATAATCATAGAACCTGGAGTCATCAAGACAAACTTGTTTGCAACTCTGAAAAAGACAACAAAACAAGACTCTCCCTACAAGGATATTACTGAGAAAGTGATGAACGGATTATTGATGATGTCAGAGATGGGTACTCCCCCACAAGAAGTTGCCAAGACCATAGTCAAGGCAGTCTCATCTGAGAGTCCATTACCACGATATCCAGTAGGCAACGATGCCATTATGTTCCTAGAGGCAAAGAGGGACAAGACCGACATAGAGTTTGAAAATTACATAAAAAAAGAACTTTTTAGCTAAAATACATCATTTTTATCATTATTTTATCATTATAGAAATGTCACAACATAGAATATGATGAATTTTATACGATTCTTTTGGTTAGATTGATATACGACGTAAAGTCAATTTTTGTCAAAGTCAACAGATTTAACCAAAAATTTAGTGATAACAAAAATGAAATGGAAAACACTTCAACACAATGGCATTGCGTTTCTTCCTCCCTACGAATCAAAAGGAATTACAATCAAGATCAAGGGAGTAAAAGTTCCATTAAGTATCGATGCCGAAGAAATGGTCTACCAATGGGCAAAAAAGAAAGACACGCCATATGTTAAAGACCAAGTTTTTCAAAAGAACTTTCTTTCCTATTTTGTAAAAACACTCCCAGCAGAATTCAAAAACATCTCACTTTCAGATATTGACTTTTCTGAAGCATTCAAGCTGGTCGACATGGAAAAAGATTCCAAGCTAACAATGACCAAGGAAGAAAAGAAAAAGATCGCAGCCACCAGAAAAGAGATCAAGGAAAAAATGAAGGCAATGTATGGCAAGGCAATAATCGATGGAAAGGAAGTAGATGTGGCCAACTGGATGGCAGAACCGCCAGGCCTTTTCATTGGAAGAGGAGACCATCCACTAAGGGGCAAATGGAAACCAAGAGTTACAGAAAAAGACGTTACACTAAATCTCGGAAAGGAAGCCAAAGTACCTCCAGGCAAATGGGGCAAGATAATACACGAACAGGATTTCATGTGGCTTGCAAGTTGGGTTGACGTACTAACTGATAAGAGAAAATACGTATGGCTATCAGATACATCAGACCTCAAGCAAGAACGCGACAAAATGAAGTATGACAAGGCAACAAAATTGGCTGCAGAAATAGACAAGGTTCTAGGCATGGTGATAAAGAAAATGTCAGACAAAGATGAGAAGATAAGAATGGTCGCTACTGTTTGTTATTTAATTTACAAAACTGCAATGAGAGTAGGTGATGAAAAGGATCCAGATGAGGCAGATACCGTAGGTGCCACTACACTTAGAGTAGAACACATCAGTCTAAAACCAGGAGTTATAGAGTTTGACTTTTTGGGAAAAGACAGTGTGAGATGGCAAAAACCACTTCCTGTAACAGAACAAGACAAGATATTTTATGAAAATCTCAAAAAACTCACAGAGAAAAAGAAGAAAGACGATCTAATATTTGACGCAATCACATCAAGACACGTAAATGAATTTCTTAGTGGTATAGTAAAGGGTCTTACTGCCAAAGTATTCAGAACTTATCTTGCAACCCAAGTAGTTACGAATTATCTCAAAAAAGTTGATAATCTAAAATCAAAATCAGAGAACATCAAGATATACCATGCAAAATTAGCAAACCTTGAAGCTGCTGTGACATGCAATCACAAGAGAACTATACCAAAGAACTTTGATGAAACCTTGCAGAAAAAACGTGAAGCAATAAAGAAACTAAAGGAGACAAAACCCAAGACTGAAAAACAAATTGAAAAACTAAAACAACGCGAAGAAAAATTAAAACTAACTTTAGAACTTACAGAGAAGACCCGAGATTATAACTTGGGAACATCACTTCGAAATTACATTGACCCAAGAGTAGTCAAGGCATGGTCTGATGCAGTAGGCCTAGAATGGGAGAAACTCTACACATCTGCATTACAAAAGAAATTCCAATGGGTATCAAAAGTAGATACCAACTGGAAAACGATTGCACAAGTTTAAGCAAGCTACATTTAATTGCATCAAGAATTTAGGCGTTATTTATGCCGGGGTAGCTCAGCCTGGCCTAGAGTGCCAGTCCACACAAAGGGTAATACTCATAATCTGGAGGTCGTGGGTTCGAAACCCACCCCCGGTATACACCTTTTTTTCATAAAAAAGGCGAATACCTTTTATTCTAATATGATTGAAAATATTCAAAATGTCTAAAAAGATTCTAGTTTTTGCAGTTCTACTTTCTCTTGTATTGTCCATGACTGTAACACAAGAGGCCAATGCATTGACAAAAGGTGCAGGTCAATACAGCCGCACTACTGCAAGCCTTGATCCAAGCAGAGTGTGTGGTAGCCATGTTTGCGAGCCAGGAGAACATGCCAAATGGTCATCAGCTGTACAATCATCACAACGCCAAGGCCCACCCAAAGCTACTGGTGCACAATACGGAATCATCATAATGCATCAAATGGTCGTAAACTCTCTTGTAAAAACAAACCAAGGATCTCAAATGGTTTGGAGTCATTCAACCATGTCAAACAGTACAAAGATGAATTCCACTGCAATGAAATAGACACAATCATTGCAACAAAATCAAATTCTAACAAAAATACAACCCAAAGCAGAAAGGTAGATCCAAAGTTAATGTTAAATTGGCAGGTTTAATCCAGTCTCATAATGACAGAGTTTGAGGAATTTGCATATGCCCTTTTGGATCAGCTCTCAGTTGAGCTAAACGAGGAAAAAGAGATAACAAGTTCAAAAGCAAAATCTGAACAGACATTTGCTTCAAAGATAAAGTTTGAAGACATTGAATCAATCTGCAACAGGTTGTTTTCAGACATGTCAAAAAAGATAACAGAGTTTACTGAAATTCCTGTATCGCAGACAAGAGTTGAGTTTCCAGAACTTGTAGAGTTTAAGCGTCTAAAAGGACGCAAGGTATACCCCACAAAGGAATCTGCAGAATTTGTTGATGAGCTTTTTACAGCAATTGCACACGAAGATGTACAAAAAATAGCGTCTCTTGCAGAAAAGCAGACTTTTCGATATCTTGTCTATTCTACCTATGCCAAGGGGTACATCTCGCAGATATCCACCACATATGGTGATTTTTATGAATCTGTAATATACCTCAACAAGTTCATTTTATCCAGTTATCCCCAGATAATACTACACAAGCAAGGCGAACCCTACGAGTCAAGGTTTGATCAAGTAAACTCTGGATATATTGGAGCCTTGAAGATGACCATCCTTGAAGAACAGATTCATTCAATACAAAATAATCTCTACAACATCAACAAAAATGCGGTATCTGAAGTAAATGCAATCAACGAAGAGCTTGCAAAGATCATCCTAAGTCTGGATGATACAACAACAAAGAATCTTTACAACTATTTACAACTACCAGAAGTTCCAGATGAGTATCCAGTTGCAAAGAGGGCAAATCTGTTTTTCATATTAAATCCAGACAATTTCATAGTTCAAGTCTTGGGTCCAGATGTTATGACATTTACAAAGGTAACAGTGGATCCTAAAATTTTGGAAATGATTCCACAACTTTTAGACATTTATCAGAGATGGTTAAAGCCAATCCAGGCACACCATGCAGCTTTTACAACAATGGAAGGAATGGCAGAGTTTGCAGTAAAAAATATTCTAAAAGATGACCAAG
>CAMLDG010000071.1 GCA_946478655.1 uncultured Nitrosotalea sp. | reverse complement strand
TGCAATCACGCCATGTGTGCATACTGAATTTAACATACAAGACAATCCTCAAAATTCAAAATGCACTGATGGCTGGAGATTTATTCCAATTGAGCTAATTGATCTTCCGGGATTGATAAAAGATGCATGGGCAGGCAAGGGACTGGGAAACCAATTTCTTTCAGTTGCAACCCAGTCTGATGCAATACTGCATGTTGTTGATGTTTCAGGAAGTATTGATGCTGCAGGACGAATTGCTGAAGTTGGAAGTGGTGACCCAATAGCTGACGTCTCTGATATTGAAGAAGAGCTCATCATGTGGTATCTCAAACTGCTTGAAGGCAACAGGGATAAAATATCAAAACTAATCCAGTCTGAGACAGAGCCAATTGTTGCAATAACTGATGTGTTCCGAGGTATTGGTGTAAAGGAAAGTCACGTCAAGGAGGCACTAAAGACAACAGGGCTTGAAGACAAGCACTTTGAAAACTTTGACATGCATGACAGCAAAAAATTTGCAGCACACTTGCGAAAGATATCAAAACCTACGCTTATTGTTGCAAATAAAATTGATGTTCCAGGTGCAGAGAAAAACTTTGACAGGCTACGAGAAAAATACATTGATACCATAATCATTCCTGCAAGCACTGACAGTGAGTTATCTCTACGAAAGGCAGAAAAAAAGGGCTTGATAAAATATGTCCCAGGATCAGAACAGTTTGAAATCTTGCACAAGGAGCAACTAAACAAAAAGCAGATAGATGCACTTGATTTTATCACGCAAGGAATACTTGGTGAATACATGAGAACAGGTGTCCAGTTTGCAATCAATGTTACAGTATTCAAGTTGCTAAAGATGAATTCGATATATCCTGTGGCAAACCCAGAAACGTTATCTGACAAAAAAGGCCGAGTCTTGCCTGACTTGATTTTACTCAAAGACGGTGCAACAGTAGAAGACTTGGCAAAAGAGATCCATACTGCACTTACCAAGGGTCTGCTTTATGCAAAAGATGTTCGATATGGAGTAAGATTGCCTGTCAACTATCAACTGCGAGACCGCGATATAGTATCACTTGTCAGCGCACAGACAAAAAAATCCTAGTTTTCAATACCTATCTTTTCTTGCTTCATCCAGAGTGTCTTGTTCTTGTGATCAATTAGAACAATATTCATGTCTGAAATTTGTTTTCTGATTGCATCTGCCTCTTGGAACTTTTTCTGGCTGCGGAACACATCGCGTTGTTTGATAAGATTTGTTATGTTGTTTTTTTCTTCGTCTGTCACCTGTACTACCTGTAAACCAAGAACTGATGACATTTCTTGGAATACTGGCAAGACTAGCCCTGATATCGTCTTTGTTAGTTTTTCAGATGATGCAAGTTGGTTGATGTTTTTAACAAGTTTGAAAAAAGCGCCAACTGCAATAGGTGTGTTAAAGTCAGACTCTAATGCGTTGTCAAATTCTGACTTTGATTCATGGATTGTACTCTTTACCTGGTCCAACCCCTCTGTTGCCTGAGAGTCGTCTGATAAAATCATCTCAAAGTAACAGTTCTCCACCTGGCGCCATTTTGTTATGGTCTCCTTTAGAATATCTTCAGAATAGTCGATTGGTTTTGTGTAATGGCCTGAGAGGCAAAACAGTCTGGTGATATTTGGACCCCATTTTTGTAACACATGGTCAATTGACTTTGTATTTCCAAGGGATTTTGACATCTTTTCTCCGTTTATTGTGACCATTCCAACATGCATCCAAATTTTAGCAAAGTTGATTCCAGAGAACGCCTCTGACTGGGCTATCTCATTTTCATGGTGAGGAAATATCAGGTCTCGTCCGCCTCCATGGATCTCAAAGTTGCTTCCAAGATATTTCAGGCTCATTGCAGAGCATTCAATGTGCCACCCTGGTCTGCCACTGCCCCATGGACTCTCCCATGTGGGGGACTCGTCCGAGAACTTCCACAGTGCAAAATCTAGTGGATCTTTTTTTGTTTCATCCACTTCGACTCTAGCACCTGATACCAACTCGTCTATTTTTTTCTTTGATAGTTTTCCATATTCTGCAAATTTTGACACTGAAAAATATACTCCATTTTTTGATGTATACGCAAATCCCTTTTCGATCAAACCTTTTATCAAATTTATCATGTCTGAGATGTGCTCTGTTGCCTTGGGGTACAAGTCTGCCCTCTTTACATTTAGCTTGTCAAAGTCATCAAAATAATTTTTTATGTATCTTGTAGTAATGGTTTCAGCTAACGTGTTTTCTTTTTTTGCCCTGTTGATTATCTTGTCATCAACATCGGTAAAATTCTGAATTAGATTTACCTTGATTTTTTTTGATTCCAGATATCTTCTAAAAACATCAAAAACAATGATGGTTCTGGCGTGTCCAATGTGGCTCTCATCGTATACGGTAACACCACACAGGTATATTCTCACAGAACTTGAGGTGTCTACATTTTTCTCTGATACTGACAGCGTGTCAAAAATTTTCATGTTATTCTATAGGACACATGGAGTTGCCATGGTTCTTTTATGTTCGCTTTTTTTGTACATTCTGTAGATCTTGTCAACATCAGAAATTGGTATCTCTGTAATCTTTGCTGTCTCATCGATGGAAACTCCCTTGTCTACTGTACAATGCAATATGGAATCAATCTCCTCATAGTTTAGGCCAAGTTCTGTCTCAGCGGTGTGTCCCTCCCACAAGTGCGGGCCGCTTGGTTTTGATATGATGTTATCTGCCACTCCTAGGTTTCTTGCAAGCTCGCGTATCTGGGTTTTATACAGAGATACTATCGGTAACAAGTCTGATGCACCGTCGCCAAATTTTGTAAAGTATCCAATCAGATATTCGCTCTTGTCTGATGACCCAAGCACAAGAGAATTTCTTGCATTTGCATAATAGTATAACATATTTGCACGTATTCTTGCCCCTAGATTTGCAAATGCCAGAGGATTTTGTTCTAAATACTTTGAGTATTCCTTGTGGATAAAACCGATATCAATTAGCTTGTATTCTATTGAATACTTGTCAACAATCTTAATCGCATCTTCTGTCTCGCTGTTTGGAGTAATCTTTCCATTTGGCATTATCAGTGCAAGAGATTTCTCCTTGGCAAATTTTGCACAAAGAGATGCAATCACTGCAGAGTCTATTCCACCGCTCAAGCCAAAGACTAGCCCTCCTACTCTTCTTTTTTCAAGCTCGTCTTTTAGAAAACTTCCAATCTTATTCTGGATTGAATCATAGTCTTGTTTGGTTATCTCTTCGATTATTTTACGATTCAATGTTTTTTAAAATGGTACTAAGAAATTAAACTTATCAAACGTCTAGGTAGATTCCGTCTTTTTTTACTTCGACGCTATATGTCTGGAGCTTAACGCCCTTGATGTAATCTTGCAGTTCTCCTGTCTTGATGTTATAGTGCCAAAAGTGAAGCGGACATTCTACGATGTCTCCATCAAGTTTGCCTGGTGCAAGGGAACCATCCTGGTGGACACATACAGAATCCAGTGCATGAAAACCATCCTGGTTGAATATCGCAATTCTCTTGCCGTCAACTACAAACTCTCTGCCTTTTCCTGGGGCAACTGCATCTTTTTCTGCTACCTTTTTCCATGCCATGTTTTGTAAAACTAAATCTATCCAATATTTAGATTGTCATTTCTGATACTGTTTTATATCCCCGGAAATTGTGATTTATCATGAGTCAAGTAAAAGACCCTAGTCTTTCAGAAAAGGGAAAGATGTCATATGAATGGGCCCGCGATCACATGCAGATTCTAACTAATACTATATCTAGATTAAAAAAATCCCAGCCTCTCAAAGGCTTGCGCATAGGAATATGCCTTCACATCACAAAAGAGACATCTGTTCTGATTATGGGTGCAAAAGAGCTTGGAGCTGATGTAAGTGCATGTGCTGCTAATCCTCTTTCAACACAGGATGACATTGCAGCATTCTTGGCTGAAAATGGAATTCACATCTATGCTTGGACTGGTCAGACTGCAAAAGAGTATGACTGGTGTATTGACCAGATGCTCAGCCACAAGCCGCAGATCTTGACAGACGATGGCTCTGATAGCCATAGCAAGATACATGGTAACAAGAAATTTGCTTCCATGAAAGTATTGGGCGGAACTGAGGAAACCACAACAGGTGTCATAAGACTAAAGGCACTTGCAAAAGAAAAGAAACTGAAGTATCCAGTAATTGCAGTAAATGATGCATATACAAAACACATGTTTGACAACCGATATGGAACAGGTCAGAGTACAATAGATGGTT
>CAMLDG010000070.1 GCA_946478655.1 uncultured Nitrosotalea sp. | reverse complement strand
GCAGCTCCTCTTGGAAATTCTCCTCCTGTCACATTACCACGTGGAAATTCTCTTGGAGGTGCATGATTTTCAGATCCACCACCAAGCAAATTTTCTGGAATGAGATGTAACCTACTTGTATACCACAAGACAAAAAATACCACAGTTCCTGAAATTCCAATAATTTGCCAAACCTTTCCCCATCGTTTTATGACCGGAACTGCCCAGAAGATTTGCAGCATTCCCCCAACAAGAAAAAGTATCCCCTGCCCTAAGTCACGCGATAAGGATCCTGGAGCCATTTGTAGATGCAATATTCCAGCAGCTATAGTAGTAGCGGCAGTTACAAAAGAAAATATCAAAATTTTCTTGTCTTCCCACAAGGTTTGACTCATATTCAACAAACGTTTTGATCTTGGCATTATAATGTATTAGCTAACTTTGTTAGTGAACAAAGTGTTTCAAATTTTATTTTTCATTTTCAATAAAATACAAACACAACTATACAATATCAAATTCATTTATGATAATTTTTTCAACACTATATTTTGAAATATCATATAATCAAAATTAGAGAAAAACAAAAACAAAAAGAGAAAGATTTGGGGGTTTACCCGCTCATTGATTTCGCAATTGCAGCTGCTTGATCATCAGTACATAGACAGTGAACTACTTCCTTTTGTGGAATGGAGTTCATACCGACTGGTGGTACTGCGTCAGATGGGTTTGGCATATCGCCTGCTTTGTATCCCAAGTTGAATGGGTCGCCTGCGACAAATACTGTGGCCGCACCTGTAAAGATTGCTGCATAGTCATGATTGACTGCTACATATGCACCTGGGCTGCTAAAGACAGTATCAATGATTGCATCCTGTGAACCACCAATTAACCAAGTCTGTGAGCCTTGAGCTTCGACATGGTTACCTTGTGTTACACGGTCCAACATTCCACCCACAATGTGGAAGAATACTGGCATGTCTCCTTGATTGACTACAAATAGTCTGTAGTGTGTGTCAAGGTCTACAAATAATGGATGTCCTTGATATTGTTTTAGTGCTGGATCATTCCAAGGTTGCACTGGGAAGACATTCTTTGTTGGATCACCCTTGATCAGCTTGTTGATATCTGAGTTTGGTGTGTAACCAAATGCCATTCCGTTTACAACAGTTTGTGTTGTGTTATGAAGGAACATTGCTGTTTGGTCATAGCTACCATCTGCGGTCAAGTACAATTGGTTGTACTCTAACACAAATTCTTTTGCGGCAGCTTCATAGCGTTGATGTACGACTACGACTTTACCGTTTTGGGTATCAGTCTTGTCTACTATCAATGGTTTGTAACCATCCAATGGATCAACGATTGTTACTCCGTACATGCCGGACATTACATGTTGGTCCATTGATGCCAGATTGACTCCTTCACAGTGATACTTGAATGCACCAGGAACCTCAGCTATGAATGCATAGGTTGCAGATTGACCAACCTTAACAGCTCCAAAGTTTGTTGCACTTAGTTGACCTGCGTGCATGTCTATGGAGTGTGGTGTTGATTCAGTTGATGGTACGGTAAGTGTTACTTTGACGATATCGCCTTGTGTAACTCTTACAGTTGGTCCTGGGACTTGACCGTTAAAGGTCAGTGCGTGGTATTTTCCACCGCCCATAATAGGTAAGTCGACGCTTTGAGCGACTAACTGTACATCTACTACATGACGTCCCTGTGCGGCCATGCTATCAACTTGATCCGCTGGTATCTGTGCAAATGCACTTGGCATTTGGAACTGGATACCGCCCATGTCATTGACTGTCTGTACAGAGTTCTGTGCTGTTGCACTTGGAATGCTCTGACTAGATGCAGTCATCTGAGTCTGTGAATATGTGCTTGCGAACAATAATCCTGCTACTGCCACTACTGCGGCAATAGACATCATACTGTATCGTCTGTTCATCGTTTCGGATGTTTAAATCTAAATATATTAACTTATTGGGTATTTTCTTGAGAAATTCACAGATTATTGTGATTTTACGCCGCTCTTAATTTTGAAAAATGCGAATGCATATTAGGAAAATTAATTTTAGTTTTGGCGTGAAGTTTAGAACAGACTCAGATTCATTGGGTAAAGTTGAGATTCCAATAGATGCATACTATGGAGCGTTTACGGCAAGAGCAATAAAACAATATCACGTAAGTGGACAGAGATCTCATCCATATCTTATCATGGCATTTGTAATGATCAAGAGATCAGCTGCGGTGGCAAACATGAAAGTAAAAGTACTTGATGCAAAAAGAGGAAATGCCATAATCAAGGCTTGTGACACCATTCTTTCAGGAAAATATCTTGATCAGTTTGTAGTGGAGGCAATCAACTCTGGTGCCGGAACAGCATTTAACATGAATACAAATGAAGTCATTGCAAATGTTGCACTAGAAATAATTGGAAAAAATAAAGGAAACTATGAAGTCATCCATCCAAATGATCATGTAAACATGTCACAGTCAAGCAATGATACATTTCCAACTGCAATGCATGTTGCAATTTTATTTGATGTAAATCAGGTCATACCTGCAATTGACGAACTTGTAAAGACGTTAACAAAAAAGGAAAAAGAATTTTCAAGTTATCAAAAAATTGGAAGAACTCATTTGATGGATGCACTTCCAGTAACTCTTGGAAGCGAGTTTGCAGCATATGCCACAGCAATAGCAAGAGCACGTGATGCAATCTTTGAATCAAAGAAAGAACTAGAACGTGTTGCACTTGGAGGAACAGCAGTAGGATCTGGTGCAAACACTCCAAAAGGATACAGAACACTTGCAATAGCAGAGCTTGGAAAAATATCAAAACTCCCACTCAAACCAGAACAAGATATGCAGTTTGGACTTGAGAGTAGATTTGCAGTTGCCAGAGTTTCATCAGCTCTTAGAAATTTGGCATTAGAGCTTGGAAGAATATCAAATGACATCAGGTTGATGGCATCAGGACCTGTTGCCGGTCTATCTGAGATTGGAATTCCTGCGGTTCATGCAGGTTCTTCAATCATGCCAGGCAAGGTGAACCCATCTCTTGCAGAATGTATGAACATGGTATGCTTTGACATAATCGGTAAAGACTCTACTGTGGCACTTGCTGCACAAGCAGGCCAGTTTGAGCTTAATGTGATGCTTCCAGTGATGCTAAAGTCTGTTCTTGATTCTATGGATATGCTAAGAAACTTTGTTCCAATATTTTCAAGGAATCTAATTGATGGACTTACTGCAAATAAGACAAAGCTTAGCCAATACATAGAAAATAGTCCAGTCATAGTAACTCTCCTTACTCCAAAGATTGGATATCAGGTCTCTGCAGATTTATTCAAAGAATCCCTCAAGACAGGAAAAACAATCAGGCAACT
Organism: uncultured Nitrosotalea sp.; assembly: GCA_946478655.1. Next base: position 924 of record CAMLDG010000070.1, on the reverse strand, counting down.
TGTTATCTCAAAAGGACTGTTGACTGAAAAAGAAGTAAAGGCATTGCTTGGATAAACAATGGCAAAGATCTGGATAGAAGCATACGGTTGCTCTGCAAGTTTTGCAGATTCCGAAATGATATCAGGTCTTGTTGTAAATGGCGGCCACACACTTGCAGAAAATGAAAAAGATTCAGATCTTAGTGTAATAGTTACTTGTTCTGTAAAAGACGTTACAGCACACAAGATGGTTCATAGAATAAAAAAATTAAGATCAAACCCACTTGTTGTTGCAGGTTGTCTTCCCAAGGCAGAACAAGCAACTGTAGAAAAATTTAGTCCAAAAGCAAGTTTGCTTGGACCAAACTCTCTTGGAAAAACTTTGGATGTTATTACTTCTGCATTAAATGGAGTAAGAAAGATAGAGCTTTCAGATACAGACGTCAGCAAGGTAGGACTTCCAAAAGTCAGACTGAATCCAGCAGTCGGAATTATCGAGATAGCAAGCGGGTGTATGAGCGAATGTACATTTTGCCAAACAAAGATAGCAAAAGGAGATCTAGCAAGCTATCGAGTTGGAGACATTGTAAGACAGGTAAGACATGAAATAGAGGACGGTTGTGCAGAGGTCTGGCTTACCTCAACTGACAATGGCTGTTATGGATTGGATATTGGTTCTAGCCTGCCTGAATTGGTACATAGTGTTTCAGAAGTAGAACACGAGTTCATGATACGTGTAGGAATGATGAATCCCATGTATCTTCCACGAATCCAAGGCAAATTATTGGAGAGTTTTACAAATGACAAAGTCTTCAAATTTCTTCACGTTCCAGTTCAGAGTGGTAGTGACAAGGTCCTAAGAGACATGAAGAGACAGCACACTTCAAAGATATTTCATGACGTAAACTCTGCCATTAGGAATAGATTTGATAGATTTACCATTGC
>CAMLDG010000069.1 GCA_946478655.1 uncultured Nitrosotalea sp. | reverse complement strand
CTTTCAGAATTTACAATTGATACTCTGTTTCCTTTTATGAGTAATTTTGCTACATGAGAACAAAGTCTGCCTGCTATCATGTTTGTTCCGTCTACTATGATTGTCTGTGATGCTGGATTCTTTTCTGATGCTTTTACTTCGGTAACTTGTTTAACCAATTATTTTCACTCCTTTTCCTGTTGGATGGTTCTTGATAATCTGAGCGATATCTAATATTTTTCCGCCTGATGCTGTTATTTTCTTTGCACCAGTAGTTGACATTGAAAATGAGCATATTGTTATTTTGTGTGAGAGACTTCCGGTTCCTAGGATTTTGCCTGGTACAATGACAACATCATTGTCTGCAACAAACTTGTCAAGCTGTCCCAAATTTATTGTTCTTTTTGCTCTGGTTGGTTTTAAGGCCTGATCTGCTAATCTCTCCCATATTGGGGCATTGTTCTTCTTTGAAGCACCGCGTAAGGTCTTCACCATTTGAATAACAATCTGATTAGTCATGTGTAATAATGCCCAATTTTACCCAAATATAATATATGCTTCAACCAAGCGTGGCTACATTCTTTTGGAATTCGCCTAATCTTTTTTCAAGTTCTTCAATGGCTGCACGCAGAACTTCTTTTGGAGTAAGACTGCCTGTAGTCTCTATGGTCAAAACATGTTCGTCAGGGTTATTTGTAGAAGTAAGAGCTGAAACTGTAGCAGAGTTCCATTTGGCATGATCGCTACCTCTGCCTAGTCTTGCATAAGCCTCCACTTTTAATTTCTGGTTTGGAGCAAGTGCAACAATTGGAATGCTAGAACTGACTGGTTTTACGACTTCATCCTCTGAACTAATTTCTGATGAAGTGATGGTTCTAGTTGTATCTGAATTACCTGAATCTAACATGAGTAATACTCTGCATCGGCTGCAGCCAAGTTCACTGTGGCAATCACATGCAGATGGTTCTACAAATCTTTCAAGATCTGTTCTAAGTGGCATCATTGCAAGTCTGTGGGCTACACCCTCATCAGGCAAAACTGAGGAATTTTCAATAATTATGACATCATCAACTGCAAATGTGGGAATTCCAGCCAGGCAAATTCGTCTTAGTGCGTTGGCGTATTGTACAGGTATGCCTTTTAATTTGACAATCATACTGTTACCACTTTCCTGAACAATCTCTAAAGAAGTCAAATCTTACGAAAGAGGACTAAAATTCCAAATAAAAATCTAGCGAGTTTTTCTTTATAGATAAATACTGAGCATGATTACCTCAATTATGGATACTAAGGTAACAGTTGTAAGATTCTCAGTAGAAGGCGAAAAATTTGAGATATTGGTAAAACCAGATCCTGCATTGGAGTTCAAGTTGGGCAAGCGCAAGGACATTTCAGGTGTCTTGATTTCAGAGGAGATTTACTCTGATTCCAACAAAGGTACCAGGGCATCTACTGAAAAACTCATGAAGGCATTCAAAACCACTGATTCAACTGCAGTTGCTACTATAATGCTCCAGAAAGGAGAGCTAAATCTTACAACAGATCAGAGAAGAAAAATGATCTCTGAAAAACGTAAACAGATAGTGGACTTTATCGCTAAAACCTATGTTGATCCACGATCACATCTTCCACATCCTCCACTTCGAATAGAACAAGCCATGGATGATGCAAGAGTATCAATTGATCCTTTCAGAAATACCGATGAACAGATAAAAGAAATAATTGAACAGCTCCGTTCTATAATTCCTCTAAAGTCTGAAAATATGCTTCTTGAAATTCTGGTGCCGGCACAATTTGCAGCTCAATCTTATTCTGTGTTAAAGTCATTTGGCACTTTGAAAAAAGAAGAATGGCAAGCAAATGGTGGACTCAAAGTAATACTAGATATACCGGCGGCGGCAAGGGCAAATGTAATGGATAGGTTAGGCTCTGTAACAAAAGGTACTGCTTCTATTGAGGTTGCGAAATGATGGATGTAAAAAGAAGATACGTTATTCCAGGCGATGTAATAGCCACAGGACCATTGAGACCAGAACAAAATGTGTACCAAGATGGCGACAGGATGATCTCAACATGTGTTGGAATATCGGAGATTTTTGAAAATTCAGTCAAAGTAATTCCCCTCACTGGTGGATACATGCCAAAGACAAATGATCTAGTCATTGGCAAAGTAATTGGAACTTCACCACTCTCTTGGGAGTTTGATATTAATTCGTGTTTTGTAGGATTCTTGCCTGCACAAGATGTTTTTGGCAGGGACTATTCTCCTACAAAAGATGAACTAAGACAGAGACTTGATATCGGTGATCTGGTTGCAACCAGAATTGCTAATTTTGATAGATCAAGAGATCCTCTTCTTACAGTTCAAGACAGAGATCTTGGTAAAATTGAATCAGGTGAACTAGTGGAGATCTCTCCAAGCAAGGTACCTAGATTGATAGGTAAACGCGGTTCTATGATCCAAACAATAGAAATGGCCACTAAAGCAATTATTACAATCGGACAAAACGGATGGATAGTAATATCCTGCGACGATTCCGAGGGATTATTAAAGGCAGTAGAAGCAGTGAAAATGATTGATGCCCTTGCGCATACGCCGAATTTGACTGAAAGAGTCAAATCTATGCTTGGGGTACCAGATGGTGAAAACAATGACACAATTAATGACTGAAGATGGAATTAGATGCGATGGACGGAGATTAGACGAGCTTAGAAATATCTCTATCAAAGTTGGAGTACTAAAAAATGCAGACGGTTCTGCATATATTGAATTTGGAAAGAACAAGATCTTGGCAGGTGTTTTCGGTCCTAAAGATGTTCACCCAAAACACATGGCAAATCCAGATTCTGGAATTTTGAGATGCAGATACCACATGTCGCCTTTCTCTGTAACTGAAAGAAAGAATCCTGCTCCATCAAGAAGAGAAATTGAAATATCCAAAGTTATCAAAGAGGCATTACAACCTGCTGTAATACTAAAAGACTATCCACGTACTGTAATCGATGTATTCATTGAGGTTCTTCAGGCAGATGGTGGCTCACGATGTGCAGCACTTGATGCCGCAGCAGTTGCTCTTGCAGATGCAGGTATTCCAATGCGTGACTTGGTATCTGCTTGTGCAGCAGGCAAAGTCGCAGACAGGATAGTGCTTGATGTTAACAATGAAGAAGACCAAGAAGGCCAGGCAGACATGCCGGTTGCATTGATGCCAAATATTGGTAAAGTTACACTTTTACAGCTTGACGGTATGCTAAAACCAGAAGAATTCAAAACATGTATGCAAACTGCGTTAGTGGGTTGCAAAAGAGTCTACGAAGTCCAAAGAAAAGCATTAATGGAAAAATATTTCCAAAACGGTGAGCAATAAAATTGAATTCTCAAATTCTAGATCAACTAAAGCGAGATAAAATTCTCGATCTCCTAAAAACTGGAAAAAGAATCGACGGAAGAACACTTGATGAACAAAGACCATTGATCATTGAAACAGGAGTTATTCCAAAGGCAAACGGTTCTGCGCGAGTAAAATTAGGAAATACTGAAATCATAACCGGAGTTAAGATACAACCAGATAAACCATTTCCAGATCTTGGAGACAAGGGAATTCTCATCTGCACTGCAGAGATCTTGCCATTGGCAGATCCAAATGCAGAGCCTGGTCCACCAAATGAGGAAGTAATCGAACTTGCAAGAGTTGTTGATAGGGGAATACGAGAGACTGAAATGATTGATTTGCATCAACTTGTTCTAATCGAGGACAAGTCTGTCATTGGCATGTTCATTGATAGCAGTGTGATTGATTCTGGCGGAAATCTCTTTGATGCATGCTCTTATGCATCTGTAGCTGGAATACTTTCATGTACTGTTCCAAAATGGGAAATAAAAGATGATGCACCCGTCCTTGTAGAGGGAGTAACATCAAAACCCCCGATTAAGACACTGCCAGTGTCTGTTACCATGGCAAGAATTGGGGATTACATCATAGTTGATCCAACAAAGGATGAAGAATCTTGCATGGATGCAAGAATTACAATTACAACAAATTCTGATGGCAACATTTGTGCTGTACAAAAGGGCGGAAGCGATGGATTTACTGCTGAACAACTCTTACAGTGCTCTGAAACAGCACTTGCTGTAGGAAGAAAAATAAGGAAGCAGTTTGAGCAGTTGATGTAAGAATGGCAAAGAGCAAGACAGCATCACTCAAAGGACTAGGTCAGAAATATGGCCTCAAGCCAAGAAAAAAATTCACATCAGTACACCGACAATTAAAGGCACAAAGAAAATGCCCACAATGCGGTTCTGAAAGATTTGGAAGAGAAGCAGTAGGAATTTGGGCTTG
>CAMLDG010000068.1 GCA_946478655.1 uncultured Nitrosotalea sp. | reverse complement strand
GTGTTGCTTATTGTGTAAGAGAGGGTGCAAAGAAGATTGGGCTCAATCTAAAGGGTGCCAAAGTTGTCATCCAGGGTTATGGTAATGCTGGAACATTTGCAGCAGAATATGTTGAAAAAATGGGTGCAAAGATTATCGGAGTAAGTGATTCTAAAGGTTCTATAATTAATCTAAAAGGACTTGACTCAAAGAAAGTTCTTGAGTACAAGGCTAAACATGGCAGCGTTGTTGGCTATCCTGGAAGCAAAAAGGTCTCAACAGAAGAGCTTCTTACTACTCCATGTGATGTTTTGATACCTGCAGCACTTGAGAACCAGATAACTCCGCAGGTTGCAAGAAACATTAGATGTAAAATAATTGCAGAAGCCGCAAATGGTCCTACTACTCCAGAAGCAGACGATGTTTTATTCAAAAAGAAAATAATGGTTATTCCAGATATCTTGGCAAATTCTGGCGGTGTGTGCATATCATACTTGGAATGGGTACAGAACTTGCAAAGATATTACTGGACATTTGATGAGGTTGCAAGTAAGATGGAACACCACATTGTACGTGGTTTCAATGATACGTATGCACTTTCAAAGAAACATGGTGTCGACATGAGAAAAGCAAGTATGGTACTTGCAGTTGGCAGAGTGTTGGAAGCATTTGAAGCACGCGGCCTCTGGCCATAGAAATACCTAATACTTGATATCGTGATAATGTTCTATGAGCAAGGCTTTTGTGGCAATACATTGCGAAACTGGAAAAGAAAATCCCATAATTAGAAGACTGATGGAAATTAGGGGTGTATCAGAGGTCACCGGGACCTTGGGTCTTTATGATATTATAGTAAAAATAGATGCGTCAGATTCTCTGATGCTTGAAAAAATAATCACAAAAGAAGTACGAAAAATTCCACATGTCTTGACTACGATGACACTAATGGTCATCTAGATACTATCTACTTTTGGATCAAAATTGAAATTAATTCCTACTTATCTGTAATTCTAGTTTACACTAGTTATTAACAAATAAAAATTAAAGAAATTCGAGTTTAGGATGTACTAAATGAACTTCCACAAGAGCAAGATTTGGTTACATTTGGATTGTTAATTTTAAATCCAGCACCCATTAGGCTCTCGATGTAGTCAATATTTGCACCCTTGAGATAGTCGACACTGTAACTGTCAATTACCATCTTGACACCATTTTCTTCGATTACAAGATCGTCTTCTTCAGATGTCTTTTCAAATCCCATTCCATAGGATAATCCTGAACATCCTCCACCTTGTACGTAGACTCGCAGAAATTGTGGCTTTTCGGCTTCTTCTGCCATGAAAGCAATTACCTTTTCTGCAGCTTTTGGTGTAATTGTGACCAATTTTGTGGTCTGTGTATTACTCATGAACATAATTCGTCCTTTAAATTATAATAATCTTTTCATACCTGACATAATAGGAATTAAAGATTAGGTGGAGCTTACTTTTTTGATTTGTTTACAAAAGCAGTCATTCGCTCTGCTCTATCTGGATGAGTAAAGCACAAGCCCCATGTGTACATTTCTAATGCAAGACCTGTGTCAATATCTGAATTTCTTCCCTTGTTTATTGCAATCTTTGACATTCTTACTGCCATTGCAGAATTCTGAGCAATCATCTTTGCAATATTGTTAGTCTCTTCCATTAATTTTGCAAGTTCGACTACTTTGTTTACCAAACCCATTTCTTTTGCTTCATCTGACTTGACAATTCTTCCTGTAAAGATCAAATCTTTTGCCTGTGATATTCCAATCGTTCTTTGTAATCTCTGAGTTCCACCCCATCCTGGACATACACCTATTGTTACTTCTGGTTGTCCCATCTTTGCAGTGTCTGCAGCTATTCGGATGTCACATGCAAGTGCAAGTTCACATCCTCCTCCGAGTGCAAATCCATTGATTGCGGCAATTGTTGGCTTGCTACAATTTTCTACAGTATAAGTCAAAAGATGACCAAGTTTTGCATAGGTCTCTGATTCTATAGGTGTGATTGTTGACATGTATGCAATGTCTGCACCAGCAGAAAATGCCTTGTCTCCTTCTCCTGTGATGACTACAACCTTTACTGAATCATCTCCTTCAATTTCTTTGAATACTTTGATGATGTCGTTTGCAACATCCATATTCATTGCATTGAGCTTGTCAGGTCTGTTTATCTTGATTGTGCAAATTCCTTCTGATTTTGAGACATTAACTAGAGACATGTCAAAACTCCAAATGATGAGGAAATTAAACCTTATTGGGTTTATGCTTTCCCCATTGGTGTAGGGAAGATGCTGCTGCAACCCAATTTCTGATGTCGTCATACACTGGAACGTTGTGTTTCTCAATTAATCCTGAGACTTTGGCTGTGTATGGACCACCATTTCCACCAACAAGCAATGGCTTTTTGCCTTGTTTTGAGAATTCTCCCAAATAATCGATTATTGTCTCTTCAAGTGGATCATCTTGGAAGACAAACCATGGCATGACAATGTCGATGTTTGGATCATCCATGAATTTTTGGATGGAGTATCTATAATCATCAGCATTTGCTCCACCTGTGACATCTGCAGGATTTCCATTTCCTATCACATATGTCGGAGGATAGTGTTCTTTCATTTCCTTGAGTGTTGCTTCTGTTACTTTGCCAAGTTCTAATCCGTATTTTTCAAATTGGTCTATTGCACCAATCATTGGTCCGGCACCATTGCTGACAAGAGCTACTCTTGGACCTTTTGCTGCTGGTTGCCATGCTAATGCTTTTGTAACTGAAGCAAGTTCTTGATAACTCTCTACTGAAACTATTCCAGCTTGTTTGAATGCTCCTTGGATTATTGCATTAGAACCTCCAAGTGAACCTGTGTGTGATGCTGCTTGCTTTGCTCCAAGTGCAGTTCTTCCACTCTTCCAGATCACTATTGGCTTGTGCATTTCTTTCATTACGCGTTTTGAAGTCTCGATGAATTTTCTACCATCTCCGAAACCTTCTACGTATAGAGCAATTACTTTGGTTTGAGGATCATTTGCCAAGTACCAGATCATGTCTGCCTCATCTACATCTGATCTGTTGCCATAGCTGACCATCTTTGATAGTCCAAATGAATCTGCAGTCTCAAGGAAGCTGATTCCCATTGTACCACTTTGTGATAACAGTGCTACTGGTCCGAGTTTTGCACGGACCATTCTCTCTTGACCTTGGAATGCACAGTCTAGTCTATTGGCTGCGTTAAACATACCAATACAGTTTGGACCAATTATTCTGATCTTGTGTTGTTCTGAGAGGCTCTTTATTTGAGATTCAAAGTCTGCTCTTTCTCCTCCTAGTTCTTTTCCTCCTCCTGATACAATCACAACATTATGGATTCCTTTCTTGGCACATGATTCAAGAACTGGTGGAGTGACTGATAGATCAACACATACAACAACCAAGTCAACTTTCTCTGGAATTGCTTCAAGTGATGGATAACATTTCAATCCCAAAATTTCCTCTGCTTTTGGATTAATTGGGTATACTTTGCCTTTGTAGTCATGTTTTGCAATGCTGTCAAGAACCGAATTTCCTACTTTGCCAGGAGTTGCAGATGCACCAACCAATGCGACTGATTGTGGTGTAAAGAATGTCTCCATGAATTCGATGTTTGGTTTTGCTGTTGAAATTGCATCTTTCTTGATCTCTTTTCTTAAGATTATCTTTGCATCAACTACATAGTATGACTTTGGATAAACTACGATTGGATTGAAGTCAATACTGTCAAAGTAGTTTGCATTGTCTACTCCAACCTTACCAATTTGAACAATTGTTTTTGCAAGCATGTTCAAATCAATTGGCTTACTGCCTCTGTATCCTTGAAGGATCTTTGCACCCTTCAATTCTGTAAGCATTGATTTTGCATCATCTACGGTGATTGGTAGCATTCTAAATGCCACATCTTTGAATATCTCTGTTAGTACTCCTCCAAGTCCTACCATTATTACTGGACCAAACTGTGGGTCATTTTGGAGTCCTATGATAAGTTCGACTCCTTGAGGAACCATCTTCTCAAGTAAAATTCCTTTTACGTGGACTCCTTTTTTCTTTGAGAGTCTTGGATACATTTCAAGAAATGCTTTCTTTACTTCTTTTTCATTTTGTAGTCCTACCTTTACTCCGCCTACATCACTTTTGTGAAGTATCTGTGGTGAAACTACCTTCATAACTAATGGATAACCTAATTTCTTTGCGGCCTTGGCAGCATCTTTTGCATTTGTTACAAGTGCATAACCTGGAACTTTGATTCCGTACTTTTTCAATACTGCTTTGGATAGATCTTCGGTAATTACCTTATGATCCGTTGCAAATGTTTCTTCAAAAATCTTTGTTACTGGAT
>CAMLDG010000067.1 GCA_946478655.1 uncultured Nitrosotalea sp. | reverse complement strand
ATCTGAAAACCAAAAGAGTATTACACTTGCATCATTAATATCGGAAATCGTAATATCTTGATGTCTAAATGATCCATTTGTAATGTGTTTTTTCTGGAGTACTTCTTGACCTTGTAATATTTTCTCTTTGTTGTTGTCAATGCCTATGGCTTTCTTTACCATGAATTCCTCTAAAGCTATTATGATGCTGTTACCCTTGCCACACCCCAAATGATAAAATATATCATTTTTTGTAAGATTTACAAATCTGAAGATCTCTCTTAATGTTTCATCTGATAATTCAACATCTTCTCCGTTGATTATGGAATTTGGAAGTGATGATAGATAATCCTCAATTTTCATTAGTTCGATTGTATTTTACACTAAATTTATTCCCTTATTCTTTCAAGGGCAGAAACTGCTTGCCACAGTGTAACTCTCACATATGATGGCATATTAGGATCCTGAGATATATCATCAAGAAGGCTTATTGCATTAGCAGCTCTCACAGAAACAGGGGCGTCTTGTTTTTTCAGGTTTGTAACAAGATCAGTCAAGTCTTTCTTGATGTTTCTTGGAGTAGAAGGGTTTGATGCAATTTCAGCTAGTGTGTTGATGGCCGTATTCAGAGTATCGATATTTGGATCCTTTTTGTCGACCATTGTAGCATTCAAGCTTATGCTAATTGAGCTTATTTTATAAAGTTTGCACTATATTTCTACAAAGATATTTTCTGATTCAACTATCACTTTATACGAATTCAAGTCTTTTATCTTGACAGGAAACTCTGAAAGATTGCCCGTTTTACAATCAAATTTTGCCCCGTGCCATCCACATGTTATGATCTGTCCATCCAAACTTCCTTCAGAAAGGCTTGCTCCTGCATGAGTACATGTGTCATTTATCGCATAATAGTTTCCATCTATATTTGCAACAAGTATGTCTTTTCCATCTATTGTGGCTTTTTGTATTTTGCCTGGAGTAAAATCACTTGTTTTACCAACAATTATCTTTCCCATGTTTGATGGAAGACTTTAACTCTTAATAATTTTATCCGCTAAATTTTACCTTAAACAAATTTTACGGTATTTTGTAGTTTGCCAAGATTTTCTATCTCCATTTCTATCTTGTCACCATCCTTCAAAAATATGGCATCTGGCTTGTTTAACATGACTCCAGCCGGTGTTCCGGTTGATATGATGTCTCCTTTCTCTAATGTCATTGCTTTGCTTAGTAGTGATACAATTGAGTATACCTTTAGATGCATATTTGATGTTGAAGAGTTTTGTCTAATGTCTCCGTTTACCTTGGTTACCATCTTCAGATTTTGTGGTTCTGGTATCTCGTCTGCAGAGGTTATCCAAGGTCCACAAGGTGCAAAAGTATCAAAGCCTTTTGCTCTTGTAAACTGTTTATCTTTTGCTTGTATGTCTCTTGCAGAAGTATCATTTAGAATCATATATCCAAAAATAGACTCTTTTGCCTCATTTTCTGATACATTCTTACAATCTTTACCGATGATCACCGCAAGCTCAATTTCATAATCAAGCTTTGAAACAAATGATGGGCAAACTATGTCCGATGTAGCTCCATTGAGTGTTGTTCTTGGTTTTATTACTATTGCTGGTTCATCTGGTGGAATCAAGTTTTGTTCTTTTGCATGATCTTTGTAATTGAATGCCAAACAAATTATCTTGGATGGATTAGGAATTGGAGGAAGAAATTTGTAATCCGATAAGTTTTCGGTATATGTAAGATTTTTTACATTGTTTTTTATTTCGTCATACCAACCATCAAACAAGAAATCTTTGATACTTTGTGGTATTGGAATTCCTGTCTGTGATGTCATACTCTCTCTTGTCAAAACTTTTTCTCCATTGACAAAAGCATATGTTTCCATATTTTGTTTAAGCAATCTTGCAATCTTCATTTTCTTCACTTGTGTGTGTATATCGCTTGATTTGCAGAATCTTTTCTGCAATATCCGAATCTCACGAACTGGATTTCTGCTCCCACATTTAACTCTAAGTAGTGTTGTTCTGTAATAGCTTGCTTGACTTCTAGACTGTTCTCGTTAAATTGGTCATCTATGAATAGCACATCTGATATCAAAACTTCGATGTTTACTGGATTTTTTCTTGAAACCCATTGAATCTTGGGAATGTCGGGTTTGTAACTAGTGTCAGTGATCTCTCCTTCCATTTCTGAACCTGTCTTTGTTATTCTTATATTGTATAACTCTAAGAGTCTTATCTCATCGCCAATCTTTAGTGTCTTGGCATCGCTTCCTGATATGTAGAAATTTCCATCTATCTTAATTTGTCTCTTACCCATGTTATTTTGTGGATGGTTTGAAATTTCAATTTCAGTAAGATGGTTGTTGGTTACTGTTATTTTTACAGGGTCAAAGACAATGAATAATCTTACACTTTCTGGGTCAATTATTTTTCGATTAAATGATTCAAGTGTCTCAAATGGTGGCATTGTGTCAGATTTGGTAAACCCAAGAGATATGACAAACTTCCTAATAGCTTCTGGAACTATACCTCTTCTACGTAATCCCTCTAATGTTGGAAGTCTGGGATCGTCAAATCCTGATACTTTTCCTTCTTCTACTAGAGGTTTTAGTACTCTTTTGGAGACTGGCATTCCTTCAAATTCTAGCCTTGAAAATTCTAACATTTTGGGTTTGCGCATACCCATCTTATCTAAAAGGGTGTAATAGAGCTCAGTCCGTAATTCATATTCTTTTGTTCTAAATGCATGTGTAATTCCATCTATGCTATCTTCTATGGATACTGCAAAGTCATAATTTGGCCAAACTCTGTATTTGTTCTTGTGTATTGGATGTGATTCATCTATTATTCTAAGCAAGGTGGGATCTCGCATGACTGTATTCTCTGAACTCATATCTCCTCGAAATCTAACTATGGCCTCTCCAGGTTTGAACTTGTCAAACATTTTGTTCCAACGTGTATTATTCTGTTCAAGATTTCCCGCTCTGCACTTACATGATACCATCTCTCTTCTATTCTTGCTAATTGTCTCCTTGTCACATGTACACACATATGCATGACCTGCCTCTATCAGTTCCTTTGCCTTTTTGTAAATTATTTCCATGTCATCTGAAGTATTTTTTATGAGATCATACTTGACACCGAGCCAGTCAAGACCAACTTTGATTGCAGCATAATACTCCAGTCTCTCTTTTTCTGGGTTAGTATCATCGAATCTTAGAATGAGTTTTCCTCCGTACATCTTTGCATATTCTTCATCAATTATTGATGCTTTTGCATGCCCGATGTGGGGATAACCGTTAGGTTCTGGTGGAAAACGTGTAATGACCTTTCCTTGTTCTGCATCCTCAAGTGGGGGTAAACCGATTCTTTCCTGTTTTGGTTTTACTATTAAAAGTTCAGCATAATCTCTCTCAAGTTCTTTTCTCTGTACCTCTACTGTTAGTTTGTTTACATCAATCACAGTTTGTGAAATGAGTGGAATGACATCTTTTATTCTAGATCGTAATTCTGGTTTTGTACCAATTACCTTGGATATGATTGAATCATTCCTAGTTTTTCCATCATGTTCTGACGCATTAAGGAGAGCAATTCCTCTGATCATCCTTTTTAATTCGTCATCCAATTAAAGACTCCTCTCTACCACAAAATCAAGCAAAGAGAGCAATTCGTTTTTTGCAGGACCATCGTATATTGATATGGCTTTCTTAGCTGTATTGGAATGATATGCAGCCTTTTGTTTTATTGCTGTTTCTATCCCGAGAGAAGAAATAGTTGATATGGCTTTTTCTACGTCACTTTTTGAAACAGATGGATTACCAAACGCATTCAATATTATTTTTCTCTCTTGTTTACCAGCTTTTTTAATTGCCATCAAAATTGGTAATGATTTCTTCCCCTCTCTGATATCATTTCCCACTGGTTTTTTTGTAATTTTTGGATCTCCTACAACCCCAATTAGATCATCAATTATTTGAAAAGATATTCCCAAATTTCTTCCAAATGTAGAAAGCCTTATCACGTCTGACAAATTTTTGTTTGCTGCTATTGCTCCCATTGCACAAGATGCCACAAACAACGATGATGTTTTTTTCTCTATCATGTTTATGTACTGAGTTTCATTTGGTATCTTACTTGATTTTGCCATGCTGATGTCAAGTGATTGACCTTCACATACGTCAGTACATGCCTTTGCTAATGTGGCAACTAGATTTAGACCGACACCTTCTAACTGGTGCAGATAAGGTTTTGAAATGGTTTCAAATGCCCTTGAAAACAACAAATCTCCTGCAAGAATCCCATTTGGCATTCCAAACCTGACATGAACCGTAGGTACGCCATGTCTTACCTCATCATTATCCATAATGTCATCATGTACCAGTGTAAAGTTATGTACCATCTCAATTGATGCAGCTGCTGGTATTGCTT
>CAMLDG010000066.1 GCA_946478655.1 uncultured Nitrosotalea sp. | reverse complement strand
GCATTGCATTATCATCTCTTAATTTTCTCTTACCAGTATCTGGAAGACCTCCTCTTCTTTCAGTTGTAACCAAATACCTAAGAAATGAAGGTAGATTATACAATAACCAAAAATTTGATCTGGTTGTAAATGATGGCGATGTAGGATCAAATGCAATTGCACAAAGAAGAAACATCAAGTGTATATTCATCACAAACCAGTTTAGGCCAAAGCTCTGGGCATCTAGATTTTATCTTTATCCAGGAGTCAGGTATGTATCAAACAATATTGAAAGAGCAACAAAGATAGTGGTTGCAGACTCTCCTCCTCCTTATACCATATGCGAATACAATCTCAACTTTCCTGAAAGGTTAAAAGAAAAAGTTGTGTATGCGGGTCATTTTTCAAATGGCAAGATAACACATTCCAAGGCAAAATCAGATGCAGAGAAACTGATTGAAGGCATAGACAGTTTTGGATATTGGATGATAACAGGAAACAAGTCAACAAAGAAAATAACTTTGGAAAATTACAAGAAAGCCTTCAACAGTTCAGAGATGACTAGAGAAAGAAGAATAATCTCACACGCAAGCTCTGATCCGTCTCTTGATAAAGTGCTAGGCAAGGATGGGAAAACATATTCCAATTCTGAAGCCTTGGAGAAAAAGGTCGACTGGATTCAGATAGACGTGGGATTTTTGTCAGAACAGGAGAAGGATACGATTTTGAATCTGTGCAAATATGCGGTGATAAACGGTTCACACACAGCAATGGGAGAGATATTGGGAGGAAAAGCAAAGCCAATCATAGGTATACCAGTTTATGACGAGCATACTAACCAGATAAAGTGGGCACAAGACAAGAACCTAGGAATCCTGTCCACAACCGTCAAACAGACTGTCAAAGCTGTTTCCATGATACATAACAACTACAACAAGTATCAGGAAAGTCTTTTGGAGTTTTCAAGTCATTACAGTACAGGCGGCACAAAAAATACAGTAAAAATAATTGCAGAGATGTTGGAAAACTAGAAAGAATTATAATTTTTCAACTCATACACAAATGCTCTGGTACGCGGCATTTTAGATGGGCGAACTGACCTTTCAGGGATGAAGATATAGACCGCGTACCAGAATGACCAAAAGCTTTTATGGATAACTTTGATGATCGCCGTCGTTGACTGAATGTCCCGAATGTGCAGCCAAAGAAATAGTAGTAGAAATGAAATTTGATGCTAACACAAAACACTTCATCTGCAAAAAATGCGGTTTATTTGCAACCAGGGAACAGGTAAGCGATATCAGATACAGATTGAACAAACGAGAAAAAACACGTGAAGATAAACATGATGAATATCGCGATTGGTGGACAACAAGCAAAAAAGACAAACAGGGCTAGCTACAGTGAATTGTAATGGG
This sequence comes from uncultured Nitrosotalea sp., assembly GCA_946478655.1. The sequence goes on along the minus strand of CAMLDG010000066.1, from coordinate 3,095 downwards.
AAAAGAAAAAGAAATTCCAAAATGGGTACAAGATGAGATAAAGGATGCCAAGTTTGGCAAGCCAGAATCTGTTACAAGAACCGGTTACATACTTGAGGTTTATGAAAAAGACATGAAGATTGATGCCCAACTTTACGAAGCTGTTGAGGATGGAAGAAAGATAATCGAAGGAATGGATCTGCCAAAGAAGGCCAAGGCTGCAGACCTCATGAAGGGAGTAGTTTATGAGTTTACAATAAATTCGTCAAAGGCTCCCTTGAGTAAGAAAGTTATTGAATTTCTGAAAAAGGAAATGGAGATTGACATGGATGCCATTTACCAGTTTGAACTCACAAAACTCGAACTAATGGACGTGGATTCTGATGACTCTTCAGAAGAAGAGTCTGAAGAAGAATAGACTGTTAAAGATTAGAGTTTTGCTGATTTTCTAAAGATTCCGCCCACTATTGGATTTATCAAATATGGAAAAGTTTGCTTGAACCATATTGCAATCCTTACAAATTGCGGAACTACAATCTCAAGCCTAGGTGATGATGCAGCTCTTACTACTGCATTTGCAACTGTCTTTGGATCAAGTGATGTGGCTGAATATCGCGGCATTTTACCAAATGAGTCATGGTTAAAGAAATTGGTTCTCACCATTATTGGGCTCACTACAGTTACCCCCACTCCAGTACCCTTCAGTTCATGAAATAATGATTCTGAGAATCCGAGCATGGCAAATTTTGATGCACAATAAGATGCCATTCCGGGAATTCCAAAGCTTGCAGCCACCGATGCCACATTAACAATATGCCCAGATCTTTGCTTCAACATAGTTTGTAAAAATGTCTTTGTGCAGTATAACATTCCAAGAAAATTTGTGGCCATTTGAGATTCCATTTCATCAACTTTTGTTTTTTCCACAGTATTGTATATACCAAAACCAGCGTTGTTTACAAGCACATCAATTTTGCCAAATTTTTCGATTACAGTTTTTCCCATTTTATCAACATGATCTTTGTTGGATACATCGCATGCATAAGCAAAAGCTTCAATTTTGTATTTTGATAACCTGATAGCTATTTCCTGTAATTTTTTCTCGTTTCTAGATACAAGCACCACATCAGCATGCAGTTTTGCAAATTCTTCAGCTGCCTGTTCACCTATTCCGCTTGATGCGCCTGTAATAACAACCACTTTGCCAGAATAATCCAATAATTAAAAATCAAAGGCCTGAAAATAAAGTGCTTTCTATACAGTCTTAGCTTTCTTTATGCTTGGATAGACCACCTTCATGAGAAAGAGCCAGCTTATCACAAGACCAACATGGTAAGTAGCTATTCTCCACCCAATTACGATATTCCATTGAAGGCTGTTCTTGGCAGCCTCAAATGTCAGGCTATTCAAATGACCCAGATATGCCCAGATTGAAAATTCAGTCAGGCCGGAACCGCCAATAGTGATTGGCAGGTTACCAACTGCAATAGATGCCATTGTTGCCATAAGAGAATGGAAAAAGTCTATCACATAACCTGCTCCATTTGCAATTATCATAAAAGAAAGGCCGTAAAGCGACCATGTGAATACAGAAATTATTATTGAAACTGTAAATGCTTTTTTGATTTCTTTGGTGTGCAGAGTCTGCCTACTCATATCACAAATTTCTTTCATCCATAGATTGGTTTTATCAATATACTTTAGTGAACGCTCTTTTCCTACTTTTGTAGCAATTCTAGAAGCCCAACCAGGTACCTGAAATGTTCTTTTTGATGACATAAAGAACAGAGTAGACCACAGTCCTGTTATAGGAATACTGATTGCAAGAATTGTTATTCCTATGGCATAAGCACCATATGCAAATGAAATTATTGCAGCAGCAATAGCAAATATTCCAGAAACCAGTACTTCAGTTACAATCTCGATTATTGTTACCCAAGATGCTTTTCCAATTGGAACCCCCTTTTTGCCCAACCACATTATTCTTACTAATTCACCACCAACAAAAGAGGGAGTAGTAGATGTTACAAATTCACTGCCTATTCTTACAGAAATTGTCCTCCAATTTACGTCCACAGGACCCAGGAATTTCTTTACAAGATAATTGAATTTTAGTCCTTGAGTAAATAATTTGCCAGCCATAGCTATTGAGGCACCCATGAAAGGCAATACTCCTATTGCAAGAATATTCTCAAAACTTACATTAAATGTGGCTGCGATGATAAGAAACGGAATTATGCTAACAGGAATGGCAAGAAGTTTCCAATTCATTGCCTGCCTTACTCATGGATGGAAATATAAGCTCAACATAAAATAAATTATCAGAAAAATGAAGGCAATCTTCTTAGTTGGAACTGCGGGATCAGGCAAGTCTTTGTTAGCTTCCAAAATTCTTGATTATTATTCTAGAAATGGCGCTTTTGTTGGAATGCTGAATCTAGATCCAGGTGTAGAGAATTTGCCATATACCTGTGACATTGACGTTAGAGACTATGTTGACATAGTACAGATCATGAAACAATATGATCTTGGTCCTAACGGATCCATGATCATGGCAAATGATCTTTTGGCATCAAAAATAGATGATCTACAAAAGGAGATAGACAATGTAAATCCAGATTATCTTATAATAGATACACCTGGACAAATCGAGTTGTTTGCTTACAGAACAAGTGGGCCATTTCTTGTACAAAACTTGAATGTTGAAGAAAAAGTATCAATATTTTTACATGACGGATCACTTATGACATCTCCTAGCAATTTTGTCTCAATTGCATTACTTGCTACTTCAGTAAAATTAAGACTTGGCATATCACAGATAAATGTCCTAACAAAAACAGATCTTATTGAAGATAAGATTAAAGACATACTAAAATGGTCAACAAACATGGCAAGTCTGGAAGATGCTCTTGCGAAAAGTGCTGATGGTGAAAATTATACTCTTGCAATCAACATTCTTAGAAGTTTGAATTTGGGCGGATTTGCTCAAGGAATGATTCCAATTTCCAATGCTACTGGAGAAGGCATGGCAAACCTGCAAGCCGCACTGAGTCGCGTACTTAATTTGGGCGAAGAGGTAGAGGATTAATGAAAAGTGTAATTGCAAGAGCACCTTG
>CAMLDG010000065.1 GCA_946478655.1 uncultured Nitrosotalea sp. | reverse complement strand
GAACAATGAAATAGCAGGAGTCATTACTGCCAAAATTCTTGGTATGTGTGCTAGGATGGTAGATCTTTCTTCTCCAAATTTTGATATTATTTTTGGAGCAATAAAGAAAACTAGCAGCATGGTTATCATCTGAACTGCATAATTTAGAAATACATCACCATTTGAAAAATGCTGATTTTTCAAAAATGGTGTCCAAGCAGTAAAATACACATTGCTTCCAAAATAAAAGAAAAATGATGCCAAATAGAATATGCCTATCTCGTTGCTAATTTTTCCCCTGAATAGTGCAATTATGTGCCTAAAATCATACACTTCAAGAAACTTTGGAAAAACAAAATGATGATTGCTTATTGAATAACGCAGGCCATGCAAAGAATGGGCAATACTGCTTCTCTCTATGTGAATGCCATCGCCCTTCACAGACATGCTCAAGATCATAGCTATACCACTTGATGCAGCACAGATCAAAAAATATGGCCTCAGATCAAAATAGAAACTTCCAACAGTTCCAATTATCATGGCAACCAACATTCCAAGTGAACCAATGATTGATGTCCTGGCAAACAGCCAACTCCAAAGATTCTTTTGTACTGATTCCATTACAAGAAGCTGTGTTACAGGGCTTCTTGCAACCATGAAAAATCCTAGCACTACTGCTAACAAATAAAGAACATAAACTGAATTAGTAAAATACATTCCAATACTGCAAAGTAGAACAAACAAGAATGAAGTGACAAGTATGGGTCTCTTGGAATGAAACCTGTCAATTATTCGTCCCCAGACCAATGAGCCAATTGTTACTGCACCATTCTGCAGGGCAGATATGATAGCTACCTCTCCTATGTCCCCGCCAAGAAAAATTACGTATAATGGAATCACGGTGCTTAATCCCTGAGCAGTAATTTGGGATGGCAGCAGATACCACATCCACCGCTTGTTTTGGAGTTGCATCGTTCGAGGTAATCAGAGGTTGGGCATTATTGTATAATGCATTTGAAAAATTTCCATAGTTTTGTCTATTCTTTGCTATTTGTGGAAAAATTCTATCATGCAGAAGTGTGAGGATCACACATGAAGTGTGACACGCTCGAAGCATGCTGACCTTTGTCATCATTTTCCTTCGGGGGTACCTTGGGATGCTCTGTGGAAAGTTTTACCTTTCGCACACCACACATTGACTGCATGATGCCTACCTTGGGAGGATGTCCTTTGATAGGGAGTATTAGTACGTGAGCAAAATATTTAAGGTTTATGTAAGATTTGATCCTAAAAATTTGAAAATTTCTTGATTACTCAAAGTTGTTACATGATTCGTGTAATAGTTTAAAATTTTTTTATGAAAGCTTTTATGATGCGATGACGTAATTGAATCATGAAAAAGAGTGGGGATGTGTATCAACTTATTTATGAATCAAATCTGGACAGCAAGCTAGAACAGATTCTAATTGGATTGGTAAAAGACAATCCTTCTCCGAAGATTGAATCAATAATCCGAAAATTCCTTCTGTATGTTCAGCATTCTACAGAAAATTTCTGGACTACATATTACAGTGCAAAAACATACGAAGAGAAACTTGATTGTTACTATCAATATTCTAAAAACCAATGCCTCGCAACCGAGGTACTCGTAAGAGACCTTGGTTCATTGTCTTCTGATGATGAAATAAAAGAAAATCTGGATACGCTAGTAAAAGAGAGTTTTACATTCTAGGTTAGAGAAGATTCGGTCTTAGGTCTTGTCTCTTTAAATTTCGCTATCTTTGTGCCTTCCTCGTTTACTACCTGATCAATGCTGATCAGCCTTTCCCGCAGGTTGGTGATCATTACAGCAACATCGTCTGCTTCTTTCTCAACCTCGCCTCTTTTCTGTTGTAAGGTCTTGATGCCTTGCTTTTCCTCTTCTATGTATTGGCCTACTTTGACAAGTTTCTCCTTTAGATTCTTGATATCTACGGATTCATCTTCGATGTTTTTTTCTAGGTTAGTTCGCTTGTCTTTAAGGTCCTTAATCATTAGACCGACATAGTCTATGGCTTCTTCTAACTTGGTCCTCTTGTCCATCAATGCCTTGATTCCTATATCCTCGCTTGACGTGCTCATACGAGTTTGTTGAATAGGTTCGGGTATTTTTACTTGTTCTGAAGGGCGAAAATGGGATTCTTCCATGACTTCAGATGCCTTTGCATCTCCCATCCCTGGCTCGTATTGAAATACCTTGCCTGATTGGTCCGCGATCCTGTTCTCAGTTCCTGAAGAAGCAGATCCTGATTCATCTTTTTTCTTTCGGAATTTGTCGAACATATCGCTTGGTTATTGTTATTTTTAATATATAAAAAGTTAGTAAATGAAAACAGATCCTAGTTTTACCCCACTGAACAATCTGGATCAAAATGACTGATAGGATTGAGATATATTTAGAGACCTGAATCCTTGGTTCGAGTTGAAGAACAAAGTAAACTTGCTTCCAATAGTGGAGGACATCATTGGACTAGATCAGATGATGCGGTTTGCTGCAATAATCGACCTAAAGGGAAACATATCTGAGGCAATAATGAAGGAAGGCAAGACTTCACTAAAATCGCAAAGAGAAGAAGAGCATTTCTGCAAACAAGTAGCAATGAGAAGAAAAATCAGGCAAGAGTTTGACAAGAGCCTTGGGCCGGTAAATTATGTGCACATTGAGCGCCAAAAGATAACCCAGATTGTAGTATACCCAAAACGCAAGACTGTATACGTTACAATGGAGCCAAACATGGACATCAAACGAAAGTTGGAAATTGTAGAACTAATCAAAAAGAGAACTGCGAAATTATAAAAAATTAAGGAGAATAAAATTTCTCCAGATAACTAGATTTACTCTGTTGCTGGCTGAGGGGTCCCTTCGCCTACTACATCAGCAGTAGCAAAGCGTCCGCCTACCTGTGTAATCTTTATTTTTGCGTTCTGACCTACTTGCCCGCCTTTGACGAATATAACAAAACCTTCAACTCTTGCAATACCGTCTCCTTTTCTGCTGATCTCAGTTATGGATACGTCATATTCCTTGCCAGTTTCTACTGGTTTTGGTCTATTATCCTCAAATCTTCGACCTCCGCCGAATCTTCGACCGCCTCCATATCGTCTATCTCTGCCGTATTCTCGGCTTGGGCTTTCACCAAAACCACTGTCGTTAAAGCTCACCGTTGCACCTCCTTCCTAGCCAGTTATTTTTTTACCATATAAAATCCCTACTTGATTTCCTCCCCCGCTTCAAAATATGCTAAAAATTGGCTGTTCCAAGGCCTGAAACAGCCGTTCCGCTATGCGTTCCGCTGTGAGATTTCATGATGTCCCTGATAAAACATCGGTTCTATAATACCTCCATGTCAAAACAACAATACAGGTCCGAAATGGGCATCATAGCAGATATCCTTGGAGTAACCATGGATGGAGGAACACAAGGCGTGATTGTCTCCGCAATATCCCGAAGAGCAAACCTATCACATTATGCTGTGCTTGAAAAATGCCAGAAATTGATAGATGCAGGATTAGTAGAGTCAATGAAAGCCGAAAGAAACAGACTCTTCAGAGTCACTGAGAAGGGAATAAGATTCTTCCAAGAATTCCAAAGATTCCAGGGTGTAATGCAAGGCCTTAATCTCAGGTATTAGATATGCAGCAGGAATACCAGGTAGTTAGGGTACAGGAAGCGTTACCGGAAGGAATGATTTTTGTAAGGATCCATTATATCCTCACAACAATGGTTCGGGCTCCAGTCGTAGCTGTATGCTTTCTTTTGCTTACACTCTCATCCTTTGTCCAGTATGCTATAGGCAGCCCTAAGGTTCTTGATTTTACAATTTATGCAGACGGTACAACTCATGTTTTTTATCAAACTGATGTAGATCCACAATCGCCAGATTTTGTTATGAATGCATATGGCGGCAGTATTGAAAATCTAGTAGTGCAAGACGAAAATGGAACCTTACTTTCAACCAAGGTGGACACAAATGCAGTAACAGTGGCAACTTTGGGAGCTTCTACAATCAAGGTAGATTATGATACTCCTGATTTGATATCTAAAAACGGAAAGACCTGGACTTTTCATGTAAATTCTCCTGTTGACTATTCAATACTTTTACCAAAAAATACTGTGATTGTTGGAATGAGCGAGTCTCCATTAAACATGCAAGTAGTTGATGACCAGTCACTCATATCGTTGCCAAGTGGTACATCAGATATCAGCTACGTCTTTGGTGTTTTGGGCACAAGCCAGACTGCTACTTTGGCAATTCAAAAGGCTCAAGATTTTATCAATACTTTGAATTCAACTGGTGTAAGAACTCCATTGGCTCTGGCAAAGCTAGCAGAAGCTAAATCTGATTTTGATCAAGGAAAATATTCTGATGCAGAGTCTCTAGCAAACTCGGCAAAGAATATCGCTCTGCAAGAACAATCTGAAAACTCAAAACCATCAACAAATTCATCTGGTGATACTCACACACCGCCTAATTCCTTTGATAACATGTCCATCTATCTTCTAAGTGGAAGTGTTATCGCA
>CAMLDG010000064.1 GCA_946478655.1 uncultured Nitrosotalea sp. | reverse complement strand
AACTAACATCTTTGTATTTTCATTTATTGCATTCTTGATCTCTTCTATTTTTGGCTCCCATTTATTTTCAAGAGTGGTGTGTATTGTTCGAACCTTGACTCCTGAATTGAGAGCATTGTCCCTGTATGCTGGCCACGCTGGCTCTATCACAATGATTTCATTTCCTGGGTTTAGTAGACTGGATATTGCAAGAAATATTGAAAAGCGTGCCCCTGGCGATACCATGATGTTCTGAGATGATGTTTTTACTTGAAATTTTTCTGTAACATATCTTGCAAGTGCCTCTCTAAAGTCTGGCATTCCTTTTGAATCTCCATATTTTGTAAAACCTTTATCGTAAACCTCGGCAAGTGCATTATTGACAATCTTTGGTGGTAGGAAATCTGGTTCGCCTACCTCCATGTGGATTATTTTCTTTCCTTCCTTTTCCAGTTTTTTTGCTTTCAAAAACACTGACAAGTGCGTTTGTTTGTCTACTGATTGAATCTTTACCGATTCATTTAGCAGAAAATTTAGCATCACCATCCCGGTTTTTTCATCAAGTCCTATTTCTTTACATAGTGTTACAACTCTTGCACGTAGTTGGTTCTCTCTCTCCTCGTTTGTAACACCTATGCCAAGGTGATTTTTTAAATCTCCAATTTCTTTTGCTACGTCATTTCTTTCCTTGATTAATTTGAGAATATCAAATGTGATCTTGTCTATCTTATCACGCAGTTTGTTAATGTCTGACATTTCTTATCTAATTACTGCTGGAATAAATCCTGCTCTGATTGCATGGTCTGCAAGTACTACTGATACTAGTGAGTCTACTACCGGGGGTGCACGGGGGACTACACATGGATCATGTCTTCCCTGGACTATGAGGGAGGCAGGTTTTTTTGTATGAAGATCAACAGTTCGTTGTTTTTTGGCTATCGAAGATGCTGGCTTGAATGCTACTCGTAAGACAATTGGCATTCCTGTGGATATGCCACCTAATATTCCGCCTGCATTGTTAGTCTTGGTTTGGATTTTTCCATTTTTAATCAAAAATTCGTCATTGTTCTCTGAACCATGCATTGTGGAACCCTGAAAACCTGAACCAAATTCTACTCCCTTTACAGCAGGGATTGAGAAAAGAGCTTTACTCAGATCTGACTCAAGTGAACCAAAGATTGGCTCACCAAGACCCACTGGTAGGTTCACTGTTAATGATTCGATAACGCCTCCAATAGAATCTCCTTTTCGTCTTGCAGCAAGAATTGTCTCACGCATCTTGGCTGCAACTTTTTGATCTGGACACCTTACTTCATTACTGTATACGGAATTTTTCATCTTCATTGCAGCATGTTCTTTCATTTTTATATTTCCAACTTGGCAAGTATACGAAAAAGTTTCAATACCTAGAGTCTTTGAAAGCAATTTTCTTGCTATGGCTCCTGCCATTACAAACGTGGCAGTAAGTCTTCCCGAAAATCTACCTCCTCCTCTGATGTCATTGAACCCATTGTATTTGATAAATGCAGGATAATCAGAATGTCCTGGTCTTGGTTTCATGGTAAGGTTGTCGTAATCTTTTGAACGTTGATCTTTATTCCAAATGATCATTGTAATTGGTGCACCAGTGGTGTGTCCTTTGTATACTCCTGAAAGGATCTCTACCTTGTCATCCTCTTTTCTTTGGGTGGTTACAATGGATTGGCCGGGTTTGCGTAAGTCTAACATTGTTTGAATATCTTTTTCTTCAATTGCTAATCCTGCTGGGCAACCGTCTACTGTTGCGCCTATGCATCTTCCATGACTTTCACCAAAACTTGTAAAAACAAAACGTTGTCCAATGCTACTTGAAGACATGCTAAAATTTTCTTTTACGTGTTTATAATCCTTCTAGGAATTTAGGGCTTTTTTGGATGTGATTTTTTGAAAATTCAAATTATGATGTTTGCACCAAGCTTCTTCATATCTTCTACAAATGTAGGATATGAGACATCTACAGAATCAGGGTCTGTTACAGTACAATCTCCCACAAACATGCCTGCGATGGAAAAAGCCATGAAAAGCCTGTGGTCATCTGCAGATTCTAACTCCGCACTCTTTAGTGCTTTTGGTGATTCTAAAATTAGCCCATCTTCTTTCTCTGTAACAATAACCCCTATCTTTGCAAGCTCTTTTGCCAAAATTGCTATTCTGTCTGTCTCTTTGAATCTGGCATGTTTTACATTGTAAATCTCAATTGGTTTTGATGTTTTTAGAGCCAAAATGGCCATTGGGGGAAGTAAGTCGGGATTGTTCGAAAGATCAAATTTTCCTCCGTTGAGAAGTTTTGGAGAAACTATGGTTATTTTTTCTCCTACGTTAATCTTTACTCCAAGTCTTTCCAAATATGATAATATTTCTCGATCTCCTTGCGGTAAATCACCAAGAGATGCATCAATTACCATGTTCTCTCCTAACAAAACTGCCGCAGAAAGCAACAACGCCATGCTTGAAAAATCTGAAGGAACTACAAAATCAAATGGCTTGTATTTTTGATTTGATACGTTATATTTTTTGTATGGTGCAATGGCATCAACGGTAACACCAAATTTTTTCATTGTAGCAATGGTAGAATCAAGATATGGTTTTGATACTAGATCTCCGTCAATTTCTAATGTTATACCATTTTTCATTTTAGGACCTGCAATCAAAAGTGCGGAAATAAATTGACTCGAGATTGAACCTGCGATATGAGTAACTCCTCCATCTGATATGCCTTTTACAGTTACAGGCGGTTTGCCGTCTGTTGATGTACATTGTACTCCTAGTTGTTTTAGAGCATCAAGAAGTGGTTGCATTGGTCTTTTTTTCAAACTAGAGTCACCAGTGAGTGTTATGGTTTTATCAGAAAGAGAAGCAATCGCAGTAGAGATTCTGATTGTAGTGCCTGAATTTGATGCATCAATTTCCAAGGTCTGTGGGTTTATTTTTTCAATACCTTCAATTGTAACAATGGAACCATTGACTTCTATTTTTGCGCCAAATGACTTACATGCATTAACTGTTGCAAGTGTGTCTCTTGAAAGTAGAACATTTCTTAGTGTGCTTTTTCCGTTGGCAAGTGAGGCCAGAAAGATTGCACGATGAGAATAACTCTTGTTTGGAGGACATGATATTGTTCCTGATAATGTGGATTTTCTGACTTTACACTTCATGGACTTCTGCCTTCTTGTTGTTTATTGGCGATACAATGATGCTTCCTTCCAAAGACGAAAATACTTTTTTTATGCCTGATATTTTGTCATTTTTTGCCACCGCCGCTATTGATGGTCCGTTGCCAGACACTGACGCTCCAAGTGCTCCGCTGTCTAACAGATCGGTTAGAATTTTTGGCTCAGATCCTAAAATGGCAGATGTTGCAAGGCCATTGAGTATCATCGCGTTCCAATAATCTGACTTGTTTGCAAGATCCCACGCCTGTGAAAAAACTCCATTTAGGGTCTTTAGTTTTTTTACATTACCTCTTCTTCTAGATGCTGGGATGAAAATTACTGCAGTCAAATCTTCTGGTGCCTTTTCTGATTTTATTATTTTTATACCGGAATTATCTGTTACAACAAATCCTCCAAAGTAGCATGCACATGCATCATCAAAAGCACCGGTTATGCTTACCTTTGATTTGATGGATGCATGTACCCCATCTCTTAAAATATCAAGATCACTTGCTTTGGGTCTGAATATTTTTGCACATGCTAGTGATATTACTGATGAAATTGCACTTGAACTCTTTAGTCCATATCCTGAAGGAATCTCTGATTTTACAAAAATTGTTATCTTGTTTTTCTCAAGTTCTGATTTTGGAACTGATGTTTCTACAACATTTCGTATCAGTCGTGAACTAAGGTTTGATTCCTTGTTCTCAAATATTATTCCCTTTCCAGGCTGGGTCTCTACAGTTGCCTCTATTCCAAGTGATATGCCAAGTGTTGCACCCTTGCCCGTAGCAATGGCATTTACAATTGACACTGCCCCATGCATGCTTGCTTTTACTTTCATCACTAAAATCTCCCAAGAAGGGTTAATTTCATAGCTTCGTATGGGGCTGGTTTGCCAGTCCAAATCTCAAATGATTTCATTGCTTGAGCAAGAAGCATTTCCCACCCATATATGATGGTCGCACCTTGATTCTTTGACTGTTCAATCAATGGTGTTTCTACTGGAACGTATACAATGTCATAAACTATGGACTCTTTAGTAACATTCTTTGTAGATATGGGGCAGCCAATTCCCTTTAGTCCTACTGAAGTAGCATTTACTACAAACTTGTATTTGTTCGTAACTTCGCCTGCGGATTGGAGATCAAGATAATTTGATTCCAATCCCAAGTCTTGAGCAAATTTAATCAATTCTTCTGCTCTCTCACGTGTCCTGTTTGTAATAGTGATTCTGTGAACTTTTTCTTTTGCAAACCCAGCTATTATAGCTCGTGCAGCCCCCCCAGCACCTATCAGCAAAACATCCGAGTCTTTGACATTGATGTTTCTCTTTTTTATTGGGTCCAAGAACCCATCAACATCGGTATTGTAGCCTTTG